>JASHVV010000348.1 GCA_030044385.1 Gammaproteobacteria bacterium | reverse complement strand
ATCGGGCTCACCAACAAAGGGCAGCCGCGCACGCCGGACCAGTGGGGCGCGCTGCGCGCCTGGGGCTGGACGGCGAGCCGCACGCTCGATTATCTCGAGACCGATCCGGCGGTCGACGGCCGGCACGTCGGGATCGAAGGCGTCTCGCGGTACGGGAAGGCGGCGCTCGTGACGATGGCGTTCGACCCGCGCTTTGCCATGGGGCTCATCGGGTCCTCCGGCCGCGGCGGCGCCGCGCTGCTGCGGCGCCACTTCGGTGAGACGCTCGAGAACCTGACGGGCAGCGGCGAGTATCACTGGATGGCGGGCAATTTCCTGCGCTACGGCGCCGCGAAGGCCGCCTTCGGGCCGCGCAATCCGGGCGACCTGCCGGCCGATTCCCACGAGTTGATCGCCCTGTGCGCGCCGCGCCTGGTCTTCATCAGCTACGGGCTGCCGGCGATGGGTGACGCCGAGTGGGTCGATCAGCGGGGCGCCTTCATGGCGGCGGTTGCGGCGAGCCCCGTGTACCGGCTGCTCGGCGTGAAGGGTCTGGGCGTCGCGGGGAGTTACCTCAGCGCGCCGATGCCTCCGGTCAACCACGGACTGCTCGACGGGCGGCTCGCCTGGCGGCAGGACGACGGGGGGCATACGGATGCGCCCAACATGAAGTATTTCATCGCCTGGGTCGATGGAGCCATCAACCAATGAGTGAGTGCATCATGAGGCGGTTCCTGACAGTGTGCGCCCTCGCGGCGTTTGCCAGTGCGTCGGCGGCAGCAGCGCCACAGGTCATTTTCACGCCTTTCCACGCTGACGGAATCTACGCCCTCGGACAGGAAGTCGGCTGGACCGCCACGCTGGCGCCGGGCACAGTCGCGCCCGCGGGCCGCTTCACGTACACGATCAGGAGTAACGACCTCGACATCGTCAAGACCGGCAGCTTCGACCTGCGCTCCGGCACGGCGACGATCGAAGCGGCGTTCGATGAGCCGGCCATGCTGTATGTGACGGTCGACTACCAGGCCGGGCTTTCGCCTTCCCCCCTCTCGCCGGCGGAATATGCCCGGGTGAACCGCGACCTTAAGGCGCTGCTCGAGAAGAGCGATCCGGCGCTGCAGCCGCTGCTCGCCCAATACCCGCACTATCAGCTGCTCAATCCGCAATTCTCCTTCGCGGCGTTCGCGGAGAATCCGGTCGCGACGCTGGGCGCCGCTGTGGCTCCGACGCTGCTCAAGCCGTCTGTCCCCGCACCGGCGGATTTCGACAGGTTCTGGGCGAGTGAGCTCGCGAGACTCCGCCGGGTTCCGCCGCATGCGGTGCTCACGCCCCTGCCGACGAGCCAGCCCGGCGTCAAGCTCTACCGGGTCACGCTCGACAGCGTGGGCTCGCACGTGCAGGGCTACCTTGCAATGCCCGACAGGCGCGGCCGATTCCCGGCGCTCGTCATCTATCAATGGGCGGGCGTTTACCCGCTGCAGACGGCCTGGGCCACCGACCGCGCGGCGGAGGGTTGGCTCACGCTCGATGTCGACTCGCACGACCTGCCGCCCGACCAGGGCACCGGCGTGTCCGTCGGCTACGCGGCGATCGGCGATCGCAGCCGTGACACGTCGTATTTCCTGGACATGTACCTGCGCGACACGCGGGCGCTGGAGTTCATCCGCAGCTCGCCCCGCTGGGACGGCAGGACGGTCGTGCTGACCGGGACCAGCATGGGCGGGCAGCAGAGTCTGGTGACCGCGGGCCTCAATCCGGGCAAGGTGACCGCGGTGCTGGTCAACGAGCCGTCGGGCGCCGACTCCAACGGCGATCTGCACGGCCGGCGGGAGGGTTACCCCAATTGGGACTCGAGCGATCCGCGCATCATGCGGACGGCGCTCTATTTCGATACGGTCAACTTCGCGCCGCACATCACCGCGCCGACGTTGATCGCGATGGGCTTCATCGACACGACCGCGCCGCCCGTCGGCATCTGGACGGAGCTCGATGAGATCTCCGCGCCCAAGGAGGCGGTGCCGATGATCGAGTCCGCGCACAACAACCTCACCCCGGACAAGCAGGATGCGTGGCTGCAGCGCTCCGAGGAAGTGCTGGCGACGCTCGTGCACGGCGGGCGATTCACCCCGAACCCGCAACTGACGCGATAGGGTGAACCCCGGCGGGCGCGCCGGGGACGAACCCTGCATGAAGCTCGCCCTGGTCGTTCCCGGGGGCGTCGATCGCAGCGGCGAATATCGTGTCATCCCGGCACTCCTGGCGCTGCTCGAGCGCCTGTCGGCTCACCACGAAGTGCACGTGTTCGCGCTGCACCAGGAGCCGGCGTCCGGCGCCTGGGACCTGCGCGGGGCGCGGATTCACAACATCGGGCGCGGCGCCACGCGGGTGCGCGCGATCCGCGCGATCCTCCGGGAGCACGACGTCGCGCCTTTCGGCGTCGTGCAGTCGTTCTTTTCCGGCGCCTGCGGTCTCGTCGCGGTTGCCGCCGCCAACGTGCTCGGCGTACCGAGCCTCGTGCACGTCGCCGGCGGCGAGCCGGTGCGGCTTGCCGACATCGGCTTCGGCGGCCGGCTGACGTGGCGGGGCAGATTCCAGGAGCGCCTCGTCCTCATGGGGGCCAGCGCGCTCACGGCACCCAGCGCACCGCAGCTCGAGCTCCTCGCCGGCCTCGGAGCCGAGGCGCGCCGGGTGCCTCTCGGTGTCGATTGCGTGCAGGCCTGGCCCGCGCGAGCGCCGGCGCCGCGGCCCGCAGCCGAGCCCTGCCGCCTGATCCACGTGGGGAGTCTCAATCCGGTGAAGGACCAGCCGACGCTGTTGCGGGCTCTCGCGCAGCTCGCGCAGGGGGGACAGGCGCTCCATCTGGATGTCGTCGGCGAGGACACGCTCGACGGCGCCGTGCAGCGGCTCGCGCGCGACCTCGGTCTCGCCGACAGCATACGATTCCACGGTTTCATGACGCAGCGGCAACTGCTGCCACTCATGCGGGCGGCGCACGTGCTGGTGATCTCTTCGCGCCACGAAGCCGGGCCGGTCGTCGTCCTCGAGGCCGCCGCCCTGGGCGTTCCGACAGTCGGCACGGCCGTAGGACACGTGGCGGAGTGGGCGCCGGAGGCCGCGCTCGCCGTGCCGATCGGTGACGGGCAGTCACTTGCGGCGGCGCTCCGTCAGGTGCTGACCGACGAGGC
>JASHVV010000347.1 GCA_030044385.1 Gammaproteobacteria bacterium | reverse complement strand
CGGCACCTCACCGGTGCGGGACTCGCTCCGGCGCCGGCCCTGCGCGAGTTTCTCGGGCGGCTGGACGCGCCGCCCGCGGTGGTAGCGCATCGCGTGGTGCACGGCGGCACGCGATTCACCGCCCCGACGCTCATCGATGGCGGCGCGCGCCAGGCGATTGCCGAGCTGTCCGAATTGGCGCCGCTGCACAATCCCGTGGCGCTGCGCTGGATCGATGCCGCCGGCGAGATCCTCGGCCCGGGTGTTGCACAGGTGGCGGCATTCGACACGGCATTCTTTGCGGCCCTGCCCCCCGTAGCGGCGCAATACGCGTTGCCGCCGGACCTCGGGATCGAGCTCGGCGTTCGCCGTTATGGCTTTCATGGGCTGGCGCACGAGGCGATGTGGCGCCGCTGGTGCGAGCTCGAGCCGCGGCTGCGGAACGGCGGGCGCCTGATCACCGTGCAGCTCGGCGGCGGCTGCTCCATGACGGCGCTCGAGGAAGGGCGGCCCCTCGATACCTCCATGGGGTTCTCGCCGCTCGAGGGACTGGTCATGGCCACCCGCTCGGGCGATGTCGACGCCGCCATCGTGCCCTACCTCGAGCGGCGGCTCGGAGTCAGCGGCGAGCGCGTGCTGGAGCGGCTCAACGAGCGGTCGGGTCTCGCCGGGGTCGCGGGCAGCGCGGCCGATCCGCAATCGCTGCTCGCCGCGGGGTCGGAGCGGGCGCGGCACGCGGTCGAGCTCTACTGCTATCGGGCGCGAAAGTACCTCGGAGCCTATCTTGCCGTGCTCGGGGGCTGTGACGGCATCACCTTCGGTGGCGGCGTGGGTGAGCACGCGCCGGACGTGAGGGGCCGGATCCTCGCGGGACTGGAGTGGGCCGGCATCGAGCTCGATCCCGCCGCCAACCAGGCGGCACGGGGCAGCGAGTCCCGCATCAGCGCGGCGGGCAGCCGGGTAAGCGTGCGGGTGATACCGGTCGACGAAGAGCTGCTCATGGTGCGTGCGGCCCTGGCCATGGATAAACTGGCCTGAGAACCCACACCGAGGACGCTCCCATGGGCCCACAGTTCGATGCCGGAAAGCTCGCGGAGGACATCAAGACACTGGTGAGGGATGCCGAAGCGCTCCTGCGGGCGAGCGCCGAGAACGCCGAGGAGCTGACCGAGGAAGCGCGCGAGCGCGCCGAGCGCTCGCTGCATGCGCTGCGGGGTCAGCTCAACGACATCGAGCGCGACCTCAAGGGCCGCGCCGAGGTCGTCGACCACTACGTGCGCGACAATCCCTGGACGGCGGTGGCGATCGCCGGCGGCGTCGCGCTGCTCGCGGGCCTGCTGCTGGGCCGCCGCTGATGAGCGATCACGTTGCGCCGGCCGCCGAAGAGGCTGACGCGGAGCCGGCCGGCACGCCGCGTGGGCCGGGCCTCATCCGCGGCTTGCTCGCGACGCTCCTCGATTCCTTCAAGACCCGGCTCGATCTCGCCGCGGTCGAGGCGGAGATCTATCTCGTCTACGTCGCGCAGCTCCTTCTCTGGGGATTCGCGGCGGTGGCGTGCGCGCTGCTCGCGATCGTTTTCGCGCTGACCGCGGTCATCATCGCCGTCTGGCAGACGCATCGCATGGCAGGTCTGGTCGGCAGCATGGTCGTCCTTCTCATACTGGCCGTCATCTGCGGCTTCATCGGCGCGCGCATCTTCCGCGCGCGGCCGCCGCTTCTGGCCGGGACGCTGGCGCAGTTCGAGCATGATCAGCGCCGCGTGAGCGGCAGCGCGGGAGAGGAGTCATGAGGCGACTGCACGAGCTCGAGGCGCGGCGGCTCAAACTCATGGCGCGCTGCGAGCAACAGCGCCTCGAGATCGCCTATCGGATCGCCGAGCTCAGCCCGGCGGCGCAGCTTTCCAACCTCACCCGCCGCGCGCCGACCTCGGCCGCGAGTCATCCCCTGGCGTGGCTGATGTCGCTCGCGACGGTGATCTTCATGATACGCGAGCGGCGCATCGTCGGACTGCTCGGCAAGGTGACCGCCGGCATGGCGCTGCTCTCGCGGGCGACGACGGTCGTCAGGTTGCTCCGGCAGCTCCGCTCGCTGAGCGGTGCGGCCCGCTGAGGGTCGTCTCCTGATTGGATGACGTCGGCGAGGCGGCGGGCGGGCTACCCGGAGGCTGATAATATGCCTCCACGCCGACGAGCTCCGGAATGCCGTTCGATTGGGTGGCGACCTGGCGCACCGCGTCCCAGTCGACCGCCACCTGGTTATTGCCGATCGCCGCATCGATGATCTGCGAGATCTGCTGGTAGTCGGGCGGCACCGGCTTGTGGTCGCTGTCGGTCGGGGGATGAACCTCGAGATAGAGCTGGCCGTCCTGGAGGCTCGCCAGCACCGGTTGGTTGACGATGTTCACCGGCGTCCCCACGCGCACGACCGGGTACAGGGCCGCGATGTCCTCCGGGTACAGGCGCACGCAGCCGTGGGTGACCGCCATGCCGATGGCCATCGGGTTGTTGGTGCCATGGATGTAGATTTCCCCATGGCTCAGGGTCGTTTCCAGCGCCCACTCGCCCATCGGATTGTCGGGTCCGGCGGGGTAGACCTTCGGGATCGGGTCCCCCTCCTCCTCGTGCGCCTTCAGGATGGAGGGAGTCGGGATCCAGACCGGATGGGGCACCTTGCGAATGATCCGCGTGGTCCCGACCGGAGTTGCCCAGCCCCCCTCGCCCGGGCTCACCGGGTAGGTGATGACGATCGGCTGCTCGTGCCGCCGCTGCGGCGGGAAGTAGAAGAGCCGGTGCTGGGGGAGATTCACGACGATGCCCCGGTGCGGAACCGGCGGCACGATGTAGCGGCCCGGAATGGTGATCGGGGTGCCCTGTCCCGGCAGCCACAGGTCGACCTTGGGGTTGGCCTCCTGGATCTCCCAGTACCCCACGCTGTACTTGCGGGCGATGTCGAGCAGGGTATCGGAAGCTTGCGACTGGATCTGCTGATCCTGCCCGATGAGGGAGCCGCCGTCCGGCGGCAGGGGAAACACGGCCGCCTGGCTGCGGGCCGCCAGCAGAGCGCCCACCACACCGACCGCCAGCGCCGTGCCGGTAACCACCCAGCTCGAGCCGCAGCTCCGCCGAATCCGCATTCGCATCAGTCCGGTTCCTGCAAACCTCTTCGCCCGGCTGGGCGCTGCCGTCATTGTAACATGCACGGCGCATGGCTCCGACCCCGAAAGCGTCACACCGAGTCACTCGCGATTTCTACGCCAGGAATACGCTCACCGTCGCCCGCGAGCTGATCGGCATGCACCTGGTGCATGCGGACGGCGGCCTGATACGGGTCGGGCGCATCGTGGAGACGGAGGCTTACCAGGGCCCGGAGGACCTGGCGGCCCACTCCTCCCGCGGCCGCACGCCGCGCACGGAAGTCATGTTCGGACCGCCCGGGTATGCCTATGTCTATTTCATCTATGGCTTCTGGCACTGTCTCAACGTGGTGACCGAGGCGCAAGGGGTGCCGCACGCCGTGCTGCTGCGCGCGCTCGAGCCGGTGAGCGGGATCGAGGACCGGACCTGGGGGCCGGGGCTCCTCTGCCGCGCGATGCAGATCGACCAGCGGCTGAATGGGGCGGATCTCTGCGGCGAGGCGCTGTGGCTCGAGAGGCCGTGCGCCCCGGGCCGGTCGCGGCCGCCGCGGATCGGCCGCAGCGCGCGGATTGGGGTCGACTACGCGGGGGACTGGGCGCGCCGCCCGTGGCGCTTCTATGACAAGGACTCCCAGTATGTCTCTCATGTGAAGCGCTGGATCCGGGCTCCTGTGCCTGGACGACAGCCAACTCAAGCCTCACCGGCCGGCGAGAGCGACAGCAGCTCGCTGCCTTCCGGCACGCGGTCGCCGCGGGCAAAGTGAATCGCGCGCACCACGCCGTCGTAGGGCGCCGTGATGCTGTGCTCCATCTTCATCGCCTCGATCACCATCAGCACCGCGCCCGCGGCGACCGCCTGGCCCTCGTGCACGGACACCGCCGATACGACGCCGGGCAGCGGTGTCGTGAGTCCGCCGCTCGCGGCGCTCGCGGCGAATTCCCGGGTGCGCGGATCCTCGACGCTGAATTCGTAATGCGCATCGCCGCTCCAGACATGAAGCTGCGGCCCGCGCCGATACCAGCGGGCGCCGTGCCGCTCTCCGCTCAGCACCGCGCTCACCGTGCTCTCCGTGACCGACGCTGCGGCGACATCGAGGCGCGTGCCGCCCTCTTCGCGACCCGAGTCGTCGGCGGGCGCGAGGATCAGCGCCTCCCGCGGCTGGCCGTCCGCGAGCGTCAATCGCACCCGATGCGCGCCGCCGCCCGCTGACAATGTCAGCTCGATGCGCGCCGGCAGGTTGGCTTGGAAGCCGTCGGCCAGCTCCCAGGGGCTCGGCCGCGCACCGGCTCTGCCCGGAGCCGGCGTATCGGGCGCCTGGCGAGCCGCGAGCGCGGCCAATGTCAGGGCGGCGGGCGTGGCGGTCACCGGGCTCGAGAATTCCGCCGCGCACCGATCGAGCAGCGCCACGCTGTGGCGGACCTCGAGGAAGACTGGCGAGCGCAGGATCCGGCCGAGCCAGCGCTCGTTGGTGTGAATGCCGGCGAGATCGGTGTGCTCGAGCGCATCCGCCAGCCGCAGGGCCGCCTCCTCCCGCGCCGGCGCCCACGCAATCACCTTGGCGAGCAGGGAATCGTACGTCGGCGGCACGGCGTCGCCGCCGGCGAAGCCGGCATCGACCCGCAGCGACTCGCCCCGCGGCCATGCGGCGACCTCGAGCGTGCCGGCGCTCGGCAGGAAGCCGCGCCACGGATCCTCCGCACACACGCGCGCCTCGATGGCATGACCGTCGAGACGGATCTGCGCTTGCGCGCGCGGCAGCGGCTCGCCGGCGGCCACGCGCAACTGCCACTCGACGAGATCCAACCCCGTGACCGCCTCGGTCACCGTGTGCTCCACCTGCAACCGGGTGTTCATCTCCAGGAAGTAGAACTCGCGGCCGTCGAAGAGAAACTCCACGGTGCCGGCGCTCTGGTAGCCGATGTTGCGCGCCACGAGCACGGCCGCCGCGTGCAGCGACTCGCGCAGCGCCTGCGGCAGCCCCGGGGCCGGAGCCTCCTCGATCAGCTTCTGGTGACGGCGCTGCACCGAGCAGTCGCGATCGCCGAGGTGCACGCAGTTGCCGTGTGCGTCCGCGAACACCTGCACCTCGATGTGCCGCGGCTCGGGCAGATACCGCTCGATGAGCAGCGTGCCATCGCCGAAAGCGCTCTCCGCCAGGCGGCGAGCCGCGGTCAGCGCCTCGCGCACCTGCGCCTGCGCGTGCACGACCCGCATGCCCTTGCCGCCGCCCCCGGCGGCGGGCTTGACGATGAGCGGCAGCCCCGCCGCGAGCGCGCGCTCCTCCAGGTGGTCGAGATCCTGCCGCGCGCCGTCATAGCCGGGCAACACCGGCACGCCCGCCGCCCGCACGCTCGCTTTGGCCAGGCTCTTCGAGCCCATGGCGGCGATCGCGGCCGGCGGCGGCCCCACGAAGACCAGTCCCGCATCGAGGCAGGCCTGCGCGAACTGCGCGTTCTCCGACAGAAATCCATAGCCCGGATGGATTGCCCCGGCGCCCGCGGCGCGCGCGGCACGGAGGATGGCCTGGATGTCGAGATAACTTTCGGCCGCGGGCGCCGGACCGATGCGCACCGCCTCGTCGGCCTCGCGCACGTGCCGCGCGGATGCGTCTGCGTCGGAATACACCGCGATCGTGCGGATGCCCATGCTGCGGGCGGTGCGGAAGATGCGGCAGGCGATCTCGCCGCGGTTGGCCACCAGAAGACTGCGGATCGTGTGCGTCATGTTTCGTAGGGCGGCCGTTACATGCGGAAGAGACCGAACCGGGTGTCCGCCTCAGGGGCGTTGCGCGCGGCGGCGAGACTGAGCCCCAGGATCCGGCGCGTCTCGAGCGGATCGATCACCCCGTCATCCCACAGCCTCGCGGAGGCGTAGTAGGGATGGCCCTGGTGCTCGTACTGCTCGCGGATCGGCTGTTTGAAAGCCTCCTCCTCCCCGGCCGCCCAGCCGCCGCCGCCGGCCTCGAGCTGGCCGCGCTTGACGGTCGCGAGCACGCTCGCGGCCTGTTCCCCGCCCATCACGGAGATGCGCGCGTTGGGCCACTGAAAGAGGAGCCGCGGCGAGTAGGCGCGGCCGCACATGGCATAGTTGCCGGCGCCGTAGCTGCCCCCGACGATGACCGTGAGCTTGGGGACCTGCGCACAGGCGACCGCGGTGACGAGCTTGGCGCCGTCCTTGGCGATGCCGCCCGCCTCGGCGCGGCGGCCGACCATGAAGCCGGTGATGTTCTGCAGGAAAAGCAGCGGGATCCGCTCGCGCGCGCACAGCTCGATGAAATGCGCCCCCTTGAGCGCGCTCTCGGAGAAGAGAATGCCGTTGTTGGCGAGGATCCCGACCGGATAGCCCGCGACGTGCGCGAAGCCGCACACCAGCGTCGTGGCGTAGAGTTGCTTGAACTCGTCGAGCTCCGATCCATCCACCAGCCGTGCGATCACCTCACGCACGTCATAGGGCCGGCGCAGGCTCGCGGGCACGACCCCGTAGAGCTCCCGCGGGTCGTAGTGAGGATCGCGCGCAGCTTGCGGCGGCGAGATGTCCGCACGCGGACGCAACCGCGCCACGATGCGGCGCGCAATGGCGAGCGCATGCGTGTCGTTCTCGGCGTAGTGGTCGCAGACACCTGACTCGCGGCAATGAACCTCGGCGCCGCCCAGCGACTCCGCATCGATGTCCTCGCCCGTCGCGGCCTTGACCAGCGGCGGTCCGCCGAGGAATACCCTGCCCTGCCCCCGCACGATGACATTCTCATCCGCCATGGCCGGCACGTACGCGCCGCCTGCGGTGCAGGAGCCGTGGACGACCGCGATCTGCGCAACGCCCTCGGCCGAGAGCGTCGCCTGGTTGTAGAAGATCCGTCCGAAATGCTCCCGGTCCGGAAACACTTCATCCTGCGCCGGCAGGAACGCGCCGCCGCTCTCCACCAGGTAGACGCACGGCAACCGGTTCTCGCGCGCGACCTCCTGCGCCCGCAGGTGCTTCTTCACGGTGATGGGATAGTAGGTGCCGCCCTTGACCGTCGGGTCGTTGGCGACGATGACGCACTCCCGTCCGCTGACCCGTCCGATGCCGGTGACGATCCCGCCGCTGGCGATCCCTCCCCCATACATGCCGTGGGCGGCGAGTTGCGAGAGCTCGAGGAAGGGGCTGCCGGTGTCGAGCAGCACCTGGATCCGCTCCCGCGCCGTCAGCTTGCCCGCGGCCCGGTGCCTCCTGACCGCGGCCGCGGGTCCGCCCTCGGCGGCACGGGCGACTTCAGCCTTGAGCTGGGCGGTGAGCTCGCGCATGACCGCCTCGTTGTCGCGGAATTCCTGCGAGCGGGGATCGAGCCGGGAGGCAATGCGGGGCATGGGCTTGTCACGATGGCCTGATTGTCGGACAATCATACGATCCCACCTGGACGGATGACAAGCTCATGTCCGCGAACCCGCCTCTAGACAGCGATTTCGGCCTCGGCGAGGGGATCGAAGAGGTCCGCCGGCAGGTGCGCCGCTTTGCCGGGGAGAAGATCGCCCCGCGCGCCGCGCAGATCGACCACAGCAACGAGTTTCCGCGCGATCTCTGGCCGGCGCTAGGCGAGCTCGGCTTTCTCGGCATCACCGTCCCGGAGCGCTGGGGTGGCGCGGGCCTCGGCTACCTCGCGCATACCGTCGCCATGGAGGAGATCTCGCGCGCCTCCGGCGCCGTCGGGCTCTCCTACGGCGCCCATTCCAACCTTTGCGTCAATCAGCTGCGGCTGAACGGCACCGATGCCCAGCGCGACCGCCACCTGCCGAAGCTCGTCAGCGGCGAGCACGTCGGGGCCCTCGCCATGTCGGAGCCGCAGGCGGGATCGGACGTCGTCTCGATGCAGCTGCGCGCGGAGCGCCGCGGTGATCACTATGTGCTCAACGGCCGCAAGATGTGGATCACGAATGGACCCGATGCCGATGTCTTCGTCATCTATGCGAAGACGGATCCGGCGGCGGGCGCCCGTGGCATCACCGCATTCATCGTTGAGCGCGGCGCGCCCGGCTTCGCCACCGCGCAGAAGCTCGACAAGCTCGGCATGCGTGGCTCCAGCACCTGCGAGCTCGTGTTCGACGATTGCGCCGTGCCGGTCGACAACATACTCGGGCGGGAGAACGGCGGCGCGCGCGTGTTGATGAGCGGCCTGGATTACGAGCGGGTGGTGCTCGCCGGCGGGCCTCTGGGCCTCATGGCCGCGGCGCTCGATCTCGTGCTGCCCTACGTGCACGAGCGCAAGCAGTTCGGTCAGCCGATCGGCACCTTCGAGCTGATGCAGGCCAAGGTTGCCGACATGTACACCGCGCTCAGCGCCTCGCGTGCCTACGTCTACGCCGTGGCCGGCGCCTGCGATGCCGGCCGGGTGCGGCGGCAGGATGCGGCGGCCTGCATCCTCTTCGCGGCGGAGAACGCGACCCGGGTCGCGCTGGAGGCCATCCAGGCGCTGGGAGGCAACGGCTACATCAACGACTTCCCGGCGGGACGCCTGCTGCGCGACGCCAAGCTCTACGAGATCGGCGCCGGCACGCAGGAGATCCGCCGCATGCTGATCGGCCGGGAGCTGTACGAAAGCGCGGCATGAGCGTCGAGTTCGATCAGATCCTGCTCGTGCCGGGCTACCGCAAGGTGGCCGCCGCCATCGCCGAGCGCATCCTGAGCCGCGAGCTGCGCGAGGGCGAGCGCCTGCCGCCGGAGACGGAGCTCGCCCGGCAGTTCGGCGTCAACCGCTCGACGGTGCGCGAGGCACTGCGGGAGCTGGAGAGCGGCGGGTTGCTGGAGCGCCGCCCGGGATCGAAGCTGATGACCGTCAGCCGGCCGCGGCATCGCGCCGTGGCGCGGGACGTCAGCCGCGCTTTCGCGCTTCACGACGTCACTTTCCTGGAGGTGTGGGAGGCGCTCACGCATTTCGAGCCGCCGTTCGCCGAGGAGGCCGCCCGCAATCGGACGCAGGCCGACCTCGACAGCCTGGCGGCGGCGTTTCAGCGCTTCGCGGCGGATAACGCGGAGACGGAGAAAGCCGTGCATCACACCGCCGAATTCTTCCGCTGCATCGGCCGGGCGACCCACAATCAGGTGCTCGGCTTCGTGCAGGAGCCGCTGCTCGGCCTGCTCGAGCCCTCGCTGCGCGTGATGATCGACAAAGTCCCGCAGGCCCGTTCCCGCATCACCGCGGCGCAGCGGCGCATCCTCGAGGCCATCTCCAAGCGCGACGCGGCGGCCGCCCGCGACTGGATGGCGCGGCACGTCCGCGACTTCAGAAAGGGCTACGAGCTCGCCGGCATCGCGTTGGATTGCCGGATCGGCTGAGATGCCTCGCCGGCGCGGCGCCGGGCGCGCAGCCGGCGGCCGCCTACGAGGGCTCTGCCCACGGCTTTCCGGTCACCGGATGCGGATAGTGGAACGGCACCACCCGCACCTCGGGCCAGGTCTTCGGGGCTTCGGCAAGCAGCTCGTCGGGACCGTTGGGGTCATCCGGGTAGGTACGGGTCATGGGCGTCAAATGCACGTCGCTGTTGGCCCAGCCCGCGTGATAGTCGGCCTGCCACAGCATGTTGTAGCGCAGGTCGTGGATCTTCCAGACGCCGTCCTCCTTGAGGTAGGTGTTCTCGTAGATCCCAGCCTCCCAGAACTGGCGCGGGAAGTTCGGAATCGGCTCGCGCATGCTCTCGTGGCACCCCCCCTGCAGGAGGACCCGGAACCGGCCCTGGGCCGACAGGCCGTCGGCGGCGACATCGACGATGTCCTGCAGCATCAGGTGATCGAACAGCAGGCCGCGCGGCGGCCCGTTGACGCCGCCGGTGAAATACCTGCGGAACCAGTGGCAGTAGAGCCGCCGGATGCCGGCCCTGCCGCGGTAGATGCCGTTGAGGAAGCGCACTTCGCCGCTGTCGGCGAAGAGGGTTACCGCCTCGTCGTACAGGCACTTGTCGATGTAATAGCCGTACTTGTATTGCAGGCACTTGACGGCATGGGTGTCTTCCAGGCGCGCCAGCTGGCGCGTGAGCGCGGCGATGCGGCTTTCGAGCGCGGCGAGCGCATCCGAATCGGTCATGGCTGCCCCCTCAGGCTATCTAATAACGCCGGATTATGATGGCATAGCCCTTTGGCGCCACGGCAGCCGTTGGGCCCGGTAAGATATGCCTGCCGGGATACCCGGCCGGAACAGCCGAAAAGGCAGGTGACCCTCTTGGCGGCGATCAGCAGCGAGCGCGTTCTCTCGGTCGAGCACTGGACCGATACGCAGTTCACGTTCACGACCACCCGGGACTCGGGGCTGCGGTTCGAGAACGGGCAGTTCGTCATGGTGGGCCTGCAGGTCGACAACCGGCCGCTGCTGCGCGCCTATAGCATCGCCAGCGCCAATCACGAGGAACACCTCGAGTTCCTGAGCATCAAGGTGCCCGACGGCCCCCTCACTTCCCGTCTGCAGCACATTCGCGCGGGCGACGAGGTCCTGGTCAGCCGCAAGCCCACCGGCACC
>JASHVV010000041.1 GCA_030044385.1 Gammaproteobacteria bacterium | reverse complement strand
ACCTCCAGCCTCAGCACGTACGCCTGAGGAGCGGAAGGCGGCGGGCGCCGTCTACGCCCGCCGCCACTCCGTCCTGCCGCCCGGCTTGTCCTCGAGGATGACGCCCGCGGCGGCGAGCTCGTCCCGGATGCGGTCTGATTCCGCCCAGTTCTTCGCCTTGCGCGCCGCGGCGCGCGCGTCGATGCGCAGCGCAATCTCGGACTCGCTGAGGGCGGCGCTTCCGGCAGCCGCCGCACCGCCCTGCGACGCCCGCTTCGCGCCCAGGGAAAACCACTCTTTCGGGGTCACCGATAATCCGAGCACGCCCGCGAGCGAGCGCAGCTCCGCGCCGAGCGCGGCCGCGCGCGCCGTGTCGCCCGCATCCCTGGCGGTGTTGATCTCGCGAGTCAGCGTCTGCAGCACCGCGATCGCCTCTGGCGTGTTGAAGTCGTCATCCATCGCCTCCTCAAACCGCGCCGCATGGCTCGAGCCCGTCGGCGCACCGGGCGCCGCTTCCGGCAGGTCGCGCAGCGCCGTCATGATGCGCCCGAGCGCCGCATCCGCCTGCTCGAGCTGCTCGAGCGAATAGTTGATGGGGCCGCGATAGTGGCTCGCGAGCACGAAGTAGCGCAGCACCTCGGGATGCCGCACCGCCTTCGCGAGCACCTCGCGCACCGTGAAGAAGTTGCCGAGCGACTTGGACATCTTCGCGTCGTCGATGTTGACGAAGCCGTTGTGCATCCACAGCTCGGCGAAGCGGTCGCCGGTGGCGGCACAGGTCTGCGCGATCTCGTTCTCGTGATGCGGGAACTTCAGATCGAGCCCGCCGCCGTGGATGTCGAAATGCGAGCCGAGGAGCGCCACCGACATGGCGGAGCACTCGATGTGCCACCCCGGCCGCCCCCGCCCCCAGGGCGAATCCCACGCCGGCTCGCCGGGCTTGGCGTGCTTCCACAGCACGAAATCGAGCGGGTCGCGCTTGGCCTCGTCGACCTCGACGCGAGCGCCGGCGCGCAGGTCGGCCAGGCGCTTGCCGGAGAGCCGGCCGTAGCCGTCGAATTTGGCGACCGCGTACATGACATCGCCGTTCGCGGCGACGTAGGCGTAACCGCGCTCGATGAGCTTCTCGGTCATGCCGATGATGGCGGGCAGGTACTGCGTGGCTCGCGGCTCGTGATCCGGGCGCCTCACCCCGAGCGCAGCGCAGTCCTCGTGCATGGCGGCGATGAACCGCTCCGTGAGGGCGCCGATGGGCTCACCGTTCTGCGCGGCCCGCCTGATGATCTTGTCGTCGATGTCCGTGATGTTCTGCACGTAGGTGACGCGAAAGCCGCGGTGCCGCAGGTATCGGTTGACGACATCGAACACGATCATCATGCGCGCGTGCCCGATATGCATGAAGTCGTAGACCGTCAGGCCGCAGACATACATGCGGACCGTGCCCGGCGTGATCGGCTGCAGCGGCTGCTTCTCTCCGGTGAGCGAGTTGTGGATGCGCATCATGCCGTCAGGCAAAACGCGCGAGCCGCGCATGCGCCTCGCCGGCAGGCATCGCCTTGAGAAGCGGGGCGAGCTCCGGCCCGTGGCTGCGCCCCGTGAGCGCGAGGCGCAAGGGCATGTAGAGCTCCGCGCCCTTCCTTCCAGTCGCCGCACGCGCGGCCGCGGCGATGGCCGGCAGGTCATTGCCGCTCTGCGCGGCGGCCTGCGCCGCGGCCTCGAAATAATGCTCGCCGGCCTTGCGGATCACCTCCTCGCCGTCGGTCTCGAGCGCCGGCGGCGGACCGAAGACGATCGCCGCCCAGGGCTCGGCATCCTCAGGCAACACCACGTTAGGCAGAATCGCCCCGACGAACGCGCTGGCGGCGGACTCGCTGAGCCCCGGCGGCAGCACGGGCGCGAGCCATGCGCGCGCCTCCCCCGGGGAGAGGTGATGCGCGGCGTCCTTCTGCCACACCCGCAGCTGTTGCGCATCGAAGTGCGCCGGGGCCCGGCCGAGGTGCGCCGGATCGAACGCCCGGGCCATGCTCCCGCGGTCGAGCAGACCGTGCTCGCCGCTCGAGTGCCCGAGCCGGAAAAGGTGGTTGCGCAGAGCCTCGGGGCGATAGCCGCGATCGCGATACTCACGCACGCTCGTCGCGCCGTGCCGCTTGGAAAGCGGCTGGCCGTCGGGACCGAGAATCAACGACACGTGCCCATAGCTCGGAACGGGCAAACCCAGCGCTTCCAGGATCAGCAGCTGGCGCGGCGTGTTGGCCAGGTGATCCTCGCCGCGCAGGACGTGCGTGACGCCCATCGAGGCATCGTCGACGGCGTTGCTGAAGAAGAAGGCGGCCGTCCCGTCCGCGCGCCGGATGACGAAGTCCCCGATGTCATCCGACAGGAAGCTCTGTGGGCCGTGGACCAGATCCACGAACTCGATGCGCCGGCCCGAGGGAACGCGAAAGCGAGTCGTGGCGGGCAGCCCCTGCGCCCGCTTGTCGCGGCGCTGCTGCTCCGAGAGCGCCCGGCAGGTGCCGGCGTACCGCGGCGGCCGGCCCGAGCCGAGCTGCGCGCGCCGCGCCGCCTCCAGCTCGAGCGGCGTGCAGAAGCAGGGGTAGACCGCTCCGTGCCGCTCCAGTGCCTCCAGGAAGCGGGCATAGAGCGCGCCGCGCTGCGACTGCCGGTAAGGTCCGCGAGCGTCCTCCCGATCGGGTCCCGCATCCCAGTCCAATCCGAGCCAGCGCAGGTCCTCGAGGACCGTCGCCAGGTGCGACTCCTGGCTGCGCTGCGCGTCGGTATCCTCGATGCGCAGCACGAAGCGTCCGCCGGCGCGACGGGCCAGCAGATAGTTAAATAGCGCCGTGCGCGCATTGCCGAGGTGCAATTCGCCTGTCGGGCTCGGCGCGAAGCGCGTCACCGCGCTGCCATCGAGCCCTGTGGGAGCGGCGAACCCTGCGGGAGCGGCGAACCCCGCAGCGGCTGAGCTGTCCATTCCGGTCATGCCGGCAATGGTACGGGGTTTGCCGCGGGAGCGACATCGCCCGCCCCCCGAGCCCGCCGGCGCTGCTAAGATTCCGGCTTCAACGAACGTACGCGACGGAGACCCAATGCGCGCCCAGAACCGAACCCTGACGCTGAGACCACGGCCCATGCGCCGGGTGGCGGTATGCGCCCTGATGGCCGCCTTCGCATGCCTCCTTCTCGTGCGGCCCGCGGCGCGCGCGGACGATGCGGACGCTGCCCCGCCCGTCAATCCGGAAGTGCGGGTCACCACGAACATGGGCTCCTTCGTCATCGAGCTGCAGCCCGACCGGGCACCCCTCACCGTGGCCAACTTCCTGCGCTACGTGCGCGCGGGCTTCTACACCAACACCCTCATCCACCGCGTGGTGGCCAACTTCGTCATCCAGGGCGGCGGCCACGACGCGACACCGCCATACCCACTGAAGGGTACCTATCCGCCGATCGACAACGAGTCGGGCAACGGGCTGCAGAACAAGCGCGGTGCGGTCGGCCTTGCACGCACCTCCGATCCCGATACCGGCAATTCGCAGTTCTACGTCAATCTCGTCGACAACCCGGAGCTGGACCCTCTGCCGACGCGCTGGGGTTACGCGGTATTCGGCCAGATCGTGGAGGGAATGGACGTCGTCGATCGTATCGGCGTGGTACCGACGGGCACATTCGGCCCGTTCAAGGCCGATGCCCCCCTGAAACCGGTGATCATCCAGAGTATCGAGGAAATCACTCCGCCGGGACTCTCGACGCCGCCGGCGGCCACGCCGCCCGCCGCTGCGCCCGCAGGCGCGCCGCCATCGGGAGCAGCGCCATCCGGTACGCCGCCGGCCGGCACGCCGCCATCCGGTACGTCCCCGCCGGCGAGCCCGCAGGGCCAGTCCGGCAAGCCGACACCCCCCGGCTCGACCCCGTCCAGCGCGAAGCCGACTCCGCCGGCGCAACCCCAGTCGGGTGAGTCCGACCAGCCGGAATGACGTCGGATCCCGTGCCGCCGCGGGCTTCGAGCTCGGCTCCCGCCCGGTATGTGTTCGTCTCCGACGTGCATCTCGATGAGGCCGCCCCGGAGGCGCAGCGGCAATTCCTGGAGTTTCTGCGCTCGCTGAGCGCGCGCACGCGTGCGCTCTACATCCTGGGCGATCTGTTCGAGGTCTGGGTCGGGGACGATGACACCGGCGGCGCAAGGGATGCGGTGCTGGAGGCGCTAAAGGAATTGACCGGCAGCGGCGTGGCCTGCTTCCTGCTGCACGGCAACCGCGACTTCCTCATCGGGGGGGACTTCTGCCGGCGGACCGGGTGTCAGTTGTTGCCCGACCCGGTCATTGCCGAGCTCGATGGCGAGCGGGTACTACTGACCCACGGCGATGCGCTCTGCACCGATGACCATGCCTACCAGGAGCTGCGCAGCATGGTCAGGCTGCCCGCGTGGCAGCGCCGGTTCCTCAGGCTGCCGCTCGCGGACCGGCAGCTCCTTGCCAACGAGGCACGCGCCGGCAGCCGCGCGCATACGGCCCGCACCATCCCCAAGATCATGGACGTCAACGCCGCGGCGGTGACCGCGGCATTCAAAGCCGCGCGTGTCAGCCGGATCATTCACGGCCACACGCACAGACCGGCCGTGCACGATGCGCTGGTGGAGGGTCACTCCGTCCAGCGCATCGTACTCGGTGCCTGGTACGAGCAGGGCAGCTTCCTCTCGTACGAGAACGGACAGTACGAGTTGCGGTCGCTGCCCCGCTGAGCGGCCCTTACTGCGGCCCGGACCCGGGAGGCGGCGGCGCTCCCATGCCGTGACCGGGGTGGGGACCCCACTTACCCATCGGGCCCACCGGCCCGTGAAAGCCCCTTGGCCCCCGCCTCATGAAACGGCGATGCCGCTTCGGCATGAGGAGCTTGAGTTTCGTCATCTGCGTGGGACTCAATACCTGCCCCAGCTTCGCGAGGGCGTCAGCGTGCGCAGCGCGTCGGGCGGCCACGGCCTGCTTGATGGCTTGCTGCACCCGGCTGCGCTCGGCCGAGAAGACTGCCTGCACCTGCTGCTTCTGGGCAGGTGTCAAGTCGAGCAGCACCGCCAGCCGGTCCAGGCGCTTCTGCTCCATCTTTGCCCGCTCCTGCCGCCACTTCTGCTGCCACTGCTGACGCTTGGCCTGCCAGTTGGCGTGTGCGGCGGCGGGTGGCGTTTGGGCAAACGCCGTACCCCCGGCGCAAAGCATCGCAGCCAGCACAACTACAACACCACGTCTCATCATCGAAGGTACCCCTGTATGGGCTTGACTGGAGGACACTGTAGCGGGCCCCCGCGGGGGACGCCGTAAGCAATCATTAAGCCGGTATCCGGGGCTTCGTGGGGCGCTCAGTGGCCCCGGGGCAGGGTGAGCTGCGCCTCGAGCCCCCCGCCCGGACGGTTCCTGAGGACAACCGACCCGCCGTGCGCCTGCGCCACGTCCCGCGCGATGCTCAACCCCAGACCGGTACCCCCCGTGTCCCGGTTGCGGGAGGACTCCAGGCGATAGAAGGGCTCGAACACCTTCTCCAACTCCTCGGGTGGGACGCCCGGGCCTTCGTCGCAAACACTGATCTCGAGCTGGGCGCCGTCGCGCACCAGGATGTGCGCCCCGCCGCCGAAGTTGACGGCGTTGCTGACCAGGTTGGTGATGCAGCGCTTCAACGCCTGTGGCTTGCCC
>JASHVV010000040.1 GCA_030044385.1 Gammaproteobacteria bacterium | reverse complement strand
GGGCGCCGGGATGGCGGTCTGCGTGTCGTCGAGTCGAACTCTTCGTGGCAGGAAGTGGGCGATGAGCCATTGATCCTGCGCCGGCGCAGCGGATGCACGACAGTCGTCGCGAGTGACCGCGTTGCGGGCGCGAGAGATCTGGTCGCAAGAGGGGCGCAAGTCGTGCTGTCTGACGACGGACTGCAACATCTGCGGATGAGGCGCGACTGCGAGATCGTGGTAGTCGATGGCACTCGGGGCTTCGGCAACGGCCGCGTGCTGCCGGCGGGTCCGCTGCGCGAGCGTGCGGGGCGCATGCGGGTTGCCGATGCTCTGGTTGTGAATGGAGGAGCCGAGGGCGAGGGGGCTCGCGGTGTCCCGCCGGAGCTGGCCGCGGCGGCGCTGCGGATGCGGCTCGCGGCGACCGAGGCACGGCAGACGGTGCCGGGGGGATCGACGCGAGCGCTCGACGCTTTCCGCGGCCGGCCGGTGCACGCCGTCGCCGGGATCGGCAATCCGCAGCGGTTCTTCGACGATCTGCGCGCCCGCGGACTGGAAGTCATCGAGCATGCGTTTCCCGATCACCATGCCCTGTCGGCGGCCGACCTCGACTTCGGCGATGGCCTCGCGGTGCTCATGACGGAGAAGGATGCCGTAAAATGCGGCGAGCTCGCGGACCCGAGGCTGTGGTACGTGCCGGTGGAGGCGACCTTCAGCGAAGCCGATTCGCGCCGGCTGCTCGAGCTCGTGATGCGCAAGATCGATTCCTTCAACCCTGCCGGAGGCTAGATCCGATGGACGCCCGCCTGCTCGATATCCTGGCCTGCCCCGTCTGCAAGGGAACGCTGGTCTTCCGGCGCGAGCAGCAGGTGCTCGTCTGTCGCCTCGATCGGCTCGCCTATCCGATCCGGGACGACGTGCCCATCATGTTGGAGGACGAGGCGCGGCAACTCTCCGCCGACGATCCGCTCCTCGACCGTTGACACGGCCGCGAACGGAGAGTCCGCAGCGTGACCGTGCCCACCGTCTTCCACGTAGCCATCCCCGCGCGCCACGGCTCGAGTCGCCTGCCGGGCAAGGTGCTCGCACCGATCCACGGCAAGCCGATGCTGCAGTGGGTCCACGAGCGCGCCATCGCCTCGGGCGCGTGCGACGTGTTGATCGCGACCGACGACGAGACGATCCTGCGCGCCGCGGCCGGTTTTGGCGCGACGGCCCGCATGACTTCCTTCGCCCATGCCTCCGGTACGGATCGCCTCGCAGAGCTGGCGGCGATCGAGCGCTGGCCTGACGCCGACATCGTCGTCAACGTGCAGGGCGACGAGCCGCTCATCCCGCCGGCCATCATCAGGCAGGCAGCAACCCTGTTGGATTCTGACCCCGAGGCCGCAATCGCGACGCTCGCAACGCCGGTGGAGTCGCTCGAGGAGTTCCTCGATCCCAACGCCGTGAAGGTGGTCGCCGACCTGAAGGGCAGGGCGCTCTACTTCAGCCGCGCGCCGATTCCGTGGAATCGCGACGGCGCTCCCGCCGGATGGCCGACCCAACGCGTGTTTGCGGGCGCGCGACGTCATGTCGGAATTTATGCCTACCGTGTCGGCGCGTTGCGACGCCTCGCCTCGCTGGCGCCGACGGCGCTGGAGAAGGCAGAGAAACTGGAGCAGCTGCGCGCGTTGGAGAATGGCTTCATAATTCGGGTGGCAGACGCGGCGGAAAAGGCGGGACCGGACGTCAATACGGCGGAGGACTTGGCGCGTGTTGCGGAACTGCTATCGGGCTGAAATCCTGGTGACGACGGGAACTTCGCGATCTCGCGACCCGTCCCAATGCCGGGGCGCAGGTCTGGGTTGTCAACCCAAAATTCGCCCCCACGTTCAGCGAAGAAGGCGGTCAGGCCTAACGGAAAAACCATGAGCATCAATTTGTTACATAAGTCTTCGGCCCTGCGGGGCATCACGGGAATCGCGGCTTTTTCGGCCCTGGCATTGGGCCTCGGGGGCTGCGTGACAGCCCCGCCGCCGCCACCTCCGCCGCCGCCGGCTGCCTATGCGGGTCCGCCGGTGAACACGACCGTCTACGCCTATCCCCAGCAGGGCCAATCGCCTGAGCAGCAGAGCAAGGACAGGTACCAGTGCAGCGTCTGGGCGGTCCAGCAGACGGGCTTCGATCCCAGCGCGCCCAACGTCCCCGCGCAGTACCGCGTGGTGGCCAGCGGTCCGCCGCCGGGTACCGGTACCGCCATCGGCGCCATTGCGGGCGCCGTCATCGGGGCCGCGATCTCACCCCGTTGGGACAGGGGCGCGGGAGCCGTATTCGGCGGCCTCACCGGCGCCATGATCGGCAGCGCCAGCGATGCCCAGCGCGCACAGGAGAACCAGGTGGCGATGTCGCAGCAGCAGCAGGAGCAAGCGGCCGCAATGGCGCACAAGGCGTCGGAGTATCGCAGGGCTCTCAGTGCATGCCTGAGCGGGCGAGGGTACAGCGTAAAATAGCGGCGCCGTGAGGATCCTCTTCGTCTGCCTGGGTAATATTTGCCGCTCGCCGACCGCGGAGGTCGTATTTCGCGCCGTGGCCTCCCGCGAGGCCCCGGATATCGTTCTGGAAATCGACTCCGCCGGTACGGCGGGTTACCACGTAGGGGAAGCGCCGGACCATCGCACGCGTCAGGCCGCAGCGCGGCGTGGGTATGACCTCTCGGCGTTGCAGGCGCGTGTGGTCGAGCCCCGGGACTTCGAGTATTTCGACCTCATCCTCGCCATGGATCGGGAGAATCTGCGGGCGCTCGAGCGCCGCGCGCCGCCGCCGGCCCGCGACCGGTTGCGGCTCTTCCTCGAGTTCGCGCCGCAGACCGGCATCAGCGAGGTGCCCGACCCGTACTACGGCGGACCCAACGGGTTCGAGGATGTGTTGGATCTGATCGAGGCCGCCTCGCGCGGCCTCATCGAGCATCTGCGCCGCCAGTCCCAGGCGGCGTGAGCCATCGCCGGCGCGCGGACCGCGCCGACGATGATTCACCTTAGCGAGTCTGGCGTCCTATTCCTCCGACCCGCGGCCGCCGCCGGGGGCGGCGTGATCGGACGGAGCCGATGACCACACCACGTACGGCTTCGTCTCACGCGACGTGTTGGTTTCCGTCGGCGGTGATGGCTCGAAGTGCGCGGCCGGCGCAGCAGGCTCCTCGTGACGAGCCGGCGCCTCGTACTGCTGCTCTCGCGACTCCCGCGGCTCCCGCGCCTCTCTGGGCTCTCGCGGCTCCGCCGCCGGAGCGAATGATTCCCTCGCGGCAGTGGGTTCCTGATCGTGCTCCTGAGCGCCGTTGGAGGGCGAGCCGCCGGAGTAATCCGCGGCTCCGCTCTCCCGAGCCGGAGCGGACGCTTCCCCGAAGCCTGCCGATTCGCGGGCGCCGCCTTCCCGACTCGCACCGCCGCCACCATGGCGGCCGCCGCGGCGGCCTCTGCGGCGACCGCGGCGCTCACCGCGCTCACCACCACGCTCACCCGTAAACTGGCGCGGCTCGCTACCCGCCTCGCTGCCGGTGCGGGGCTCGCCGCCCGCAAGGGGCGCCGCAGCATTCGGCGGCGCCTCCGCAGGGCGCGGGCCGGCATCCCGATCCCGCGGGCGCCGGTCATGATCTCTCTCGTGCTCGCGACGATCGCGGTCGCGTCCATCACGACCACGTCCTTCCGCGCGTCCCTCCGCGCGTCGGCCATCGCCATGACCGCGGCGTTGACCGCCCTCTGACCGGCGCGGCTGGCGGGAATGCTCCCGCCGGCCGTCGCGACGTCTCTCGCCACCGCCGGACGAGCGGTGAGCTGATGCAGTTGGCGCCGCAGCCGGAGCCTCCGGCGCCGTCGGCGGAGTGGCTCCCGCGGCAGTCTCGGGCTCGGCCGTGAAAATCTTCCTGAACCAGGCGCGAATACCGCCATTGGCGTGCGATTCCGCTGCCGCACTCTCCGGCACAGGCGCGGGGGCCGGCACGGGCGTCGGATGCGACACCATGGGGGCGGGTGTGCTCGGCAGGAGCGCCGCCACGGCGGGAACCTCGGCGGGCGGCCGCTTGTCGCGGGCGCTGCCGGGCTCGACGGGCTCCGGGGCGGTGGGCATGAGGTAGCTCGTCTGCCGGTTCTCCGGCAGGTCCACCTCGTCGTCCCGGACGCGCCGGATCGAGTACGCCGGCGTCTGGATGTTGGGATTCGGCACGATCACGAGCTCCGCGGAGCTGCGATCCTCGAGGGTGCGCAGCCACTCGCGTTTCTCGTTGAAGAGGAAGGTCGCCACTTCCACCGGCAGCTGGGCGATGACGCGCACGGTGCGGTCCTTGCGCAGCTCCTCGCCGATCAGGCGGAGCACCGCGAGCGCCATCGACTCGACGCTGCGGATGCTGCCGATGCCGACGCAGCGCGGGCAGACGATGTGACTCGACTCTCCGAGCGACGGCCGCAGCCGCTGGCGCGACATCTCCAGCAGCCCGAAGCGCGACAGCTTGCCGATCTGGATCCGCGCGCGGTCCATCCGCACCGCATCGCGCAGCCGGTCCTCGACCTCGCGCTGGTTCTTGCCCGACTCCATGTCGATGAAGTCGATGACGATGAGGCCGCCGATGTCGCGGATGCGCAACTGGCGCGCAACCTCGTCCGCGGCCTCGAGATTGGTGTTGAACGCCGTGGTCTCGATGTCGCTGCCCTTGGTCGCGCGCGCGGAGTTGATGTCGATGGACACCAGCGCCTCGGTGTAGTCGATCACGATGCTGCCGCCCGAGGGCAGCTGCACCTTGTGCGCGTAGGCGGACTCGATCTGGCTCTCGATCTGATAGCGCGTGAAGAGCGCAATGTCGTCGGTGTAGAGCTTCAGGCGCCGCTGTGCGTCCGCGGGCATGAAGCGCTGCATGTATTCCTGCGCCTTCTGGAAGGCGGCCGGATCGTCGACCAGCACCTCGCCGATGTCATCGGAGAGGTAATCGCGCAGGGCGCGCGTGACCGCGTCGCTTTCCCGGTAGACGAGGTAGGGGGCAGGGCGGTCCTTGGACGCGGCGGCAATCTGCTCCCACTGCGCGTTCAGGTTATCGAGATCCCACTGCAGCTCCTCGGCGCTGCGGCCGACGCCCGCGGTGCGCACGATCGCGCCCATGCCGTCGGGGATGCGCAGCTGATTCATCACCTCGCGCATCTGGTCGCGGTCCTCGCCTTCGATGCGGCGCGAGACGCCGCCGGCGCGCGGATTGTTCGGCATCAGGACCAGGAAGCGTCCGGCGAGGCTCAGGAAGGTCGTGAGCGCCGCGCCTTTGTTGCCGCGCTCCTCCTTCTCCACCTGCACGATGAGATCCTGGCCCTCGGCGAGGAGCTCGCGGATGTTCATGCGGCCGCCCTGCGGCTGCTGGCGGAAGTACTCCCGCGAGACTTCCTTCAGCGGCAGGAAGCCGTGGCGCGTGGCGCCGTAGTCGACGAAACAGGCTTCGAGCGAGGGCTCGATGCGGGAGATGCGGCCTTTGTAGACGTTCGCTTTCTTCTGTTCGCGGGAGGGAATCTCGATGCTGAGATCGAAGAGCTTCTGTCCGTCAACCAGCGCGACCCGCAACTCCTCTTCCTGAGTCGCATTCACGAGCATTCTTTTCATGTGCCCCTACTGTCTTGAGTGGGGCCGGCAAGAAAGCGGGAGGCCGCAGCGCCAAGGCGCCACGGCGGCGAAGATTCCTCACACTCTGCGCACGCTGACGCTGCGCACGAGTCACGATACATGCGTCGATGCCCGCCTCAAGAAGGCTGGGGTGTCGGAAACGCTTCGGTGCTCTCAACCGATGCCGCGGCCCGCGGAACCCTGAACAAGCGGGTTCGACGCCGGCTGCGCGATCTTGTCGGCCCAATACGATGGCCTCTTAATCCGGAGGTCCAACTAACATGCGGCGCGGTGCGCCGCCTACCATTGGCGCGTCCGAACGACGGACGGCCGACGGAGTATACTGGAAAGATCACTGTAGAAACAGCGTCTTACGCCGAGGTTGACGTGCCAGAGGACGATTTCCCGACTTCCCGGGGCGAAACCGCCCGCCCGGGCCAGGGCCCGGCCGCGGAAAACCGGGGCCAGGGCCATGAAATGCGCCATGGGGTGCGGCACCTCGAGGTCGAGGAGGGGGAGGCCGGCCAGCGGCTCGACAAGTATCTGGCGCGGCGCCTCGGCGATGTGCCGCGGAGCCGGATTTTCCGCATCATCCGCAAGGGAGAGGTGCGGGTGAACGGGCGCCGTGCGGGGCCGGAGGCGCGCCTGAGCGTCAATGACAAGGTTCGGGTGCCCCCCCTCTGGGAGCAGGCCGAGCAGGGCGCGGCCAGGGCGCCTCGCGGGCCGCCCGCGGCCATGGTCGAGGCGGTCGCGCGGGCGATCGTGCAGGAGACGGACCGGCTGCTCGTCCTCGACAAGCCTGCTGGCGTGGCGGTGCATGGCGGCAGCGGGATCAGCTTCGGGGTCATCGAGGCGCTGCGGGCCCTCAAGCCCGGCGAGTCGCTCGAGCTGGTACACCGCCTGGATCGGGATACGAGCGGCTGCCTGCTCGTGGCGCGCGACGGCGCGACGCTGCGCACGACCCATGCGCTGCTGCGCGAAGGGCAGTGCGACAAGCGCTACCTGGTCCTGCTCGCGGGCAAGTGGGATCTCGGCCAGAAGCGCATCGACGTGCCGTTGCGCACCGACACCCGGGTCGGCGGCGAGCGGACCGTGCGCGCAGACGCCTCGGGCAAGCCTTCGGTCAGCGACTTCCGGCCGGTGCAGTTCTTCGGCAAGACGGCCACGCTGATGGAGGTTGCGCTGCACACCGGCCGCACGCACCAGATCCGCGTGCACGCGGCCTATGCCGGCCACCCCGTGGCGGGAGACGAGAAATACGGCGATGCGTCATTCAACGCGCGGATGCGCGAGCTCGGGCTGACGAGGATGTTCCTCCACGCCCACAGCATGAGCTTCGAATGGCCGAACGGCGGCAGCACTTTCAGCGCGAGCGCGCCCCTGCCGCCCGAGCTCTCCGCGGTGCTGGACCAGCTCCAAAGCCAGCGCAAAAGCAAGTAAGTAAGCGGCCCAGGGCCGTTCCCTGGGCCGCGGGATGAATCCCTGTCGCAGGGCTGGCCGCGCAAAGCGGCAGGATGCCGCTCTTTGCGCCAATGCCTAAGGCAGAACGAAGCCCGCGCGCCTCAGCGCACTGGCGAGCCAGATCAGCGGTAGACCAATAATAGCCGTGGGATCACGGGTCTCGATGCTCTCGAAGAGGGAGAT
>JASHVV010000346.1 GCA_030044385.1 Gammaproteobacteria bacterium | reverse complement strand
CCGGACTCGCGCGCGAGCGCGAACAGGCCGAAGGCGAAGAAGGAGTCGAAGCACTCGCCGAATCCGGCGAACAGGAAATCGCTCTCGAGCGAGCGCGGCGTGAATCGCGGCGGCGGCTCGACCGGGATGCGGTAATGCGAGGTGAGGGCGAGCAGGAGCCGCGCGTGGCGCATCTCCTCGAAGCCCTGCAGCTCGATCGCCTTGCGCACCAGCGGGTCGGCCTCGAGCGCCGCGGCGGCGGCCACGGTGTTGGAAGTCACGTTCTCGGTCGACACCGCCTCCTGCCAGAAGGGGAGGCTGCAGAGGCGCGTCAACTCGTCCTGCGCCAGCGCCGGCCACGGCATCTGCTCGGGCACGTACTCGACGTGCGTGTCGAGAAAGAACTGGCCGAGGACGCGCCTATGCTCGGCCGAGCCGACCGTCAGAGTCTCCGACTCAATATTTGCCGGAACCACGGACATGTTGTAACTCCCTGCGTCCTTCCACCCAGTACCATGACAGCAGCGCGGGGACTCCGAAGAGGACCTCCCGCATCCGCTTGGCCAGCGACAACGCCAGGGCGAGCTCGCCGTTGACGCCGAGCAGAGCCCCGAACGCCACCAGGCTCGCCTCCTGGACGCCGAGCCCCGCCGGCACCAGGAAAACGAAGCTGCGCACGGCCATCGTCAGGCTCTCCAGGGCGAGGGCCGCCCCGAACGGCACCGGGTGCCCGAGCCAGCGCAGCGCGAGCCACGTCTCGAGCGAGCCCGACACCATCCCCGTGAGCTGCCACCCCAGGGTGGTGAGCAGGCGCGGCGCATCGCAGCAGAGCTCGCGGATCGCGGCGTCGAGGTTGGCTGACTGGCCCGCGAGGAAGCTGAGGGTCTGCTCGCCGAGCACCCGCACCGCGAGCCGCTCGAGCCGCTGGAACAGCGAGCCGTAGCGCAGCAGCACGGCGAGGAGCACGACGACCGGCAAACTCGCCGCCAGGCCGATGAGCGCGTCGTCGGCCAAGTGTACCGTATGCGTGATCCGCAGCAGACACAGCACGCCGAGCGCCACGAAGAGGTACTGGCTGACGATGGTGAGCAGCACCTCGGTGGTGACGCTGGCGGCGGCGACTACCCCGTCGACGCCGGTCTCGGCCAGCAGGCGGATGCCGACCAGCTCGCCGCCGATGTTGGCGGCCGGCAGCAGGCGATTGATGCCTTCGCGGATGGAGGCGATCCAGAAGAGGGTGCCGACCCGGGTCTCCCTGGCGCGCGCGATGAGAGCGCGCCAGCCGAGCGAGTCGAGCAGGATCGGCAGCGCGTGCAGCGGCACCAGCCAGAGCAGCACCCGGCCGGCGCGGGCGAGCGGGATGAGGATGGCGCTGCCCTCGTGCTTGAGCAGCACGATCAGCAGCGCGATCCCGGCCGCGAGTGCGATGCGGACCGCGATTCTCATGCGGCGTGCCGCTCCTGCCGCAGCCGCAGCGACCGGAACCCCCCGGCCGCCGCGCCGCTCTCGGTGATCGCGGCGCGAACCCTGGGGCTCAGGAGCGCGGCGAGCTCGTCCGCGTGCCGGTAGCCGCGCATGCTGGCCGCAATCGCGGCCCCGGACTCGGTCGCGGGATGCAGATAGATTTCCGTGACGCCGTCGGGGAGCCTCCCGAGGATCTCGAGCAGCCGCGCTTCGTCCATCGAGCCGCTGTCCGACAGGCCGAAGACCTGGTCATTGTGCGCGATTCCGGCCGCCCGCAGCCGCCGGCGCATGATCGCGAGCCACGGCGAGAGGAGCCCGGCAACGGTGGACCCCGCGATCGCGCCCGCGGCACGGCGCGCGGCCCACGCTGGCTCGCGCGGCAGCCTCACGGCCGGTATGCCGAACTCGCCGCCGATCCGCAGCAGCATCTCCAGCAGTGTCGGATGGAGATGGAAGTGCTTGTGGGCGTTCACGTGGTCGAGGGCCAGGCCGGTGTCGGCGAAGGCCTGGAACTGCGCGCGGATCTCCGCCTCGAGCTGGCGGCGGACGGCCGGCAGCGCGAAGAAGCGCACGCCGTCGCGCACCATGTTGTTGCCGAAGCGGCCTTGGGCGTCGACCAGCGCGGGGACTCTGGACGGAGGCAACACCGACCAGCCGTCGGCGAGCACCAGATGCAGGCCCACCGCGAGCCCGGGCAGGTCGCGGGCGCAACGCACCGCATCCGCGGCAGCCGGCGCGCCGACCATCAGGCTCGCCGCAGTCAGCACGCCCTCCCGGGCCGCCTGCTTCACGGCGCGGTTGACCGCCGGGTGCAGGCCGAAATCGTCTGCCGTGACGATGAGGCGCTTCAACGATCCGATCCGCGGCGCGCTCAGGCCTCGTGCGCGTGCAGGAAGCGGAAGAACTCCACCCCTTCGCGCAGCCGCCGCTTGGTCATCTCCCAGCTGCGCAGCATCTCGCCGGTGAGCTCGGCGATCTTGCGCGGCCGGAAGTAGAACTTCTTGTAGAAGGTCTCCACCGCGTGATAAATCTCCTTCGCCGGCAGGTGCGGGTAGCTGATGGGCGAGAGCTGCACGCCGCGATCGTTCACCAGGTTCAGGTTGTCGTGCGCGGTGATCCAGCCGTTGTCGACCGCCTGCTGGTAGAGCGTCGTTCCCGGGTACGGGGCGGCGAGGGACACCTGGATGGTGTGCGGGTTGATGTCGACCGCAAACCGGATCGTCTC
>JASHVV010000345.1 GCA_030044385.1 Gammaproteobacteria bacterium | reverse complement strand
GGCATCGGCGTGACGGGCTACTGCATGGGCGGGCGGCTGGCGCTCATCGCCGCCGGCACCTACCCTGAAGCCATCGTCGCAGCGGCGTCCTACCACGGCGGCCGCCTGGCGAATGACGACCCCGACAGTCCGCATCGGCTGGCGCCCAGGATGAAAGCGCGCGTCTACGTCGGGGGCGCGATCGAGGACCAATCGTTCCCGGACGACATGAAGCAACGCCTGGAGGCGGCGCTCACGGAAGCGGGTGTCGATCACGAGATCGAGACCTACCCGGCCAGGCATGGCTGGGTCTTTTCCGACTTTCCGGTCTACGACGCCGCCGCCTCGGAGCGCCACTGGCGGACGATGCTCGCGCTCTTCCAGTCGACGCTGCAGCGCTGACCGCGGCTGCAGCCCGGTGGGCGGCGCGGCACCAGTCCGGTGCGTGACGCGCGCCCTGGAGTGCCTCGTGGTGCGTTCCGCAGTCGGCCGCGGCCGGCAGGGTCCGCGCAAGTCATTCCCAAGCGCTTGAGCCGCAAGAAGTTCGCCGCTGCGCGCGGACGACCCGCCCGTCATGCATGGAACTTGCAATCCCCGGCAGCCAGGGGGTGTCGCATCCATGAGTGTACGTGTCCCGAGTCCGCCGGCCATGCCCCGGCTGGAGGACGACCATCTCCTCAGCCGCGAGGCGATCAAGCACGCCTTTCTCAGCAATCTCTTTTGCGTGCAAGGCAAGACCCCGGCCCTCGCCACGCGCCACGACTACTACATGGCCCTGGCGTACACCGTGCGCGATCGGATGATGCGCCGGTGGATCAGTACGGCCGAGGCCTATACGTCCCGCGGCTCTCGTACCGTGTGTTACCTCTCCGCGGAGTTCCTCATCGGGCCGCAGCTCGGCAACAACCTGGCGAGCCTCGGAATGCTGGAGCGGGTGCGTGAGTCCCTGGCCGAGCTCGGCTTCGACCTCGACGATCTGCTCGAGTGCGAGGCCGAGCCCGGTCTCGGCAACGGCGGTCTCGGCCGCCTGGCCGCCTGCTTTCTCGATTCCATGGCGACCCTGGAGATCCCCTCCCTCGGCTATGGAATCCGCTACGAATTCGGCATCTTCGACCAGGAGATCGCCGACGGGTGGCAGGTCGAGCGCACCGACAAGTGGCTGCGCTTCGGCAACCCGTGGGAGATCGCCCGGCCCGAATGGGCGGTCGAGGTGAAGCTCGGCGGCCGGACGGAGCACTACCATGACCACGAGGGGCGCCTGCGCGTGCGCTGGGTGGCGCACCGGACCGTGAACGGCGTGCCGTACGACACGCCGATTCTCGGCTACCGCGTCAACACGGCCAACACCCTGCGCCTGTGGCGCGCGCAGGCGCCGGAGTCGTTCGACTTCGCGATCTTCAACCGCGGCGATTACTACGGCGCGGTCAACCAGAAGGTGGTCTCGGAGAACCTGAGCAAGGTTCTCTACCCCAACGACGAGGTGATCCAGGGCAAGGAGCTCAGGCTCGAGCAGCAGTACTTCTTCGTGTGCTGCTCGCTGCAGGACATGCTGCGGATCCTGCGGGTGCAGCAGATCCCGCTCACGCGCCTGCACGAGAAGTTCGCCGTGCAGTTGAACGATACGCATCCCGCGATCGCCGTCGCCGAGCTCATGCGGCTGCTCGTCGACGAGCATGCAATGGAGTGGGACGCCGCGTGGTCGGTCACCCGGCGCACCTTCGGCTATACCAATCACACCCTGTTGCCCGAGGCGCTCGAGCACTGGCCGATCCCGGTCTTCGCCAAAGTCCTGCCCCGGCACCTCGAGATCGTCTACGAGATCAATGCCCGCTTCCTCGACGAGGTCCGGATCCGCTTCTTCGGCGATGAGGCGCGCATCGCCCGCCTGTCATTGATCGATGAGCACGGTCCCCGGTACGTGCGCATGGCGCACCTGGCGTGCGTCGGCAGTCATGCCGTCAATGGAGTCGCGGCCCTCCACACCCGGCTTCTCGAGGAGAGCGTCCTCAGCGACTTCCACGCCCTCTGGCCCGGGAAATTCAGCAACAAGACCAACGGTGTGACCCCGCGCCGCTTTCTCGCGCTGGCCAACCCGCGGCTCGCGCGGCTCATCAGCGACGCGATCGGCGACGCCTGGCTGCGCGATCTCGAGCGGCTGCGCGACCTCGAGACCTTCGCGGACGACTCGGGCTTCCAGCGGCAGTGGCAGCGGATCAAGCGCGCCAACAAGGAGGGCCTGGCCGCCTACGCGCGCGACTGCGCCGGTGTCGTGATCGATCCGGAGTCGCTCTTTGACGTGCAGGTGAAGCGCATCCACGAGTACAAGCGCCAGCACCTGAACATCCTGCACGTCATTGCGCTCTATCACCGGCTGAAGTGCGACCCGGATGCCGACGTCCAGCCGCGCACGGTCCTCTTCGGCGGCAAGGCCGCTCCCGGCTACCACCTCGCCAAGCTGATCATCAAGCTCATTCACGCCGTGGGCGAAGTCGTCAACCGCGATCCGGCGGTGCGCGACCGGCTCAAAGTGGTCTTTCTACCGAACTTCAACGTCAAGAACGGCCAGCGGGTCTATCCCGCCGCGGACCTCTCCGAGCAGATCTCGACCGCGGGCAAGGAGGCCTCGGGCACGGGCAACATGAAGTTCTGCATGAACGGCGCCCTCACCATCGGCACCCAGGACGGTGCCAACATCGAGATCTGCCGCGAGGTCGGCCCGGAGAACTTCTTCATGTTCGGCCTCACGGCGGCCGAGGTAGGGTCGGTGCGCTCGGGCGGCTATCGGCCGGCCGCACTGTACGAAAACAACGCCGAGCTGCGTCAGGTGCTCGACCTGATCCGCGACGGATTCTTTTCCCGGGGAGATCCCGGGCAGTTCCGCGCCATCGTGGACGGACTCCTCGACCGGGACACCTTCATGCTGCTCGCCGACTTTCAGTCGTACGTCGACTGCCAGACTCAGGTCGGGCGCGTGTATGGAGACGCCGGGCGCTGGACCCGCATGTCGATTCTCAATGTCGCGCGCTCGGGCCTTTTCTCCTCGGACCGTACCATCCGCGAATACGCGGCCGAGATATGGCGGGTGCCCAGCGTGCCCATCGAGCTGGCGTGAGGCGTCGCGTTTACGGCTGCGGGTTGCGCAGCCAATCCGGCTCCGGGAGCCGCGCGAATGCCTCGCGCAGCGCCTCGCTCCAGAGGCTGCGCAGATTGCGGAAGTAGCCGTTGTCCGTATCGATGCTGGCGTGGCGGGCCACGGCGAACTGGTCGCGCTTCACGATCACCAGATCGAGCGGCAGGCCCACCGCGAGGTTCGAGCGGATGGTCGAGTCCATCGATACCAGCGCGCATTTGGCGCCCTCGCTCAGGCTGCTGCTTCTGCGGATGACCCGGTCGAGGATGGGCTTGCCGTATTTCGACTCGCCGATCTGAAAGTAAGTCGTCTCCGCGGTCGCTTCGATGAAGTTGCCCGCGGCATAGAGGCTGAAGAGGCGGGGCGCTTCGCCGCGGACCTGGCCGCCGAGGGTCAGGCTGGCATTGAACTCGACCCCGAACTCCTTGAGCGCGGCCGCGTCGCGCCGGTGGACCTCGCGCAGCGCCTCCCCCACCAGCCGCGCCGCTTCGAAGAGGCTCGGGCACGTGAGGAGGCTCGCAGCCGCGGCCGGCGAGTCCATCTGCTCCTGCAACACACTCGTCACCGCCTGCGTGACGGCGAGGTTGCCGGCGCTTTGCAGCACGAGCACGCGCTCGCCCGGCTTCTGGAAGACCGTGGTCTTGCGGAAGGTGCTGATCTGGTCGACGCCGGCGCTGGTGCGGGAGTCGGACAGAAAGACCAGCCCCGTGTCGAGCAGCATGGCGACGCAGTAGGTCATGGCGATCGGATCTCCGGTGATGTGTCGATGTCGGGCTTGCGCGCCTGGCCGGCACAGGCTCCGTGCGGCCTGATCACTGCGCGTCCACGGTCGTCGCGGCGACGCTGACGTCCATCAGTTCCGGCCCGCCGCCCCGGCGCACCCCGCGGACGGGGGCGGCATCCAGGTAATCCCGGCCGACCGCGAGGCGGCAATGTCCCGCTCCGGCGGGCTCCACGTGGGTGACGTCGATCCCGTGCCAACCCTGCTCTTCGCTCAGCCATGCCTCCATCCACGCGTGGCTGGCAGTCTCGCCGGCATGCCCGGAGCCGCAGCAGAGGTAGCCGCTCACGTAACGGGCCGGGATGCCCATCGAGCGGCAGCATGCGATGAGCACGTGCGCCTGATCCTGACACACTCCCTCCCCGCGCTCGAGCGCGGCGGCGGCGGAATCCTCCACGGTGGTGGTACCCGGCTGATAGCGGACCCCGGCGCACACGCCGCTTGCCAGCCGGTACAGCCGTTGCCGCAACGGGCCGTGCCCCTCCAGGTGATCGCGCGCCAGCGCGACGATCCGGCCGCTCGCGGCCGTCAGCGCCGTCGGCGCAAGATACGCCAGCGGCGAGAGCGTGCCTTGCTCCCGCAGAATGTCGCGCGTGCGGGCAATCTCCACGACGCCGGTGACCACGATCGAGATCTCTCTGTGCGGCTCCTCGAGGGTGAGGAGGTGCGTGATGTTGCCGTGCGCATCCACCTGCTCCACGCGGCGGCCCGGCGCCTGGATGGACCAGGCGAGCGTGAGCTGTTCTCCGTCGCGGCGCGGAGTGAGTCTCAGCGTCTGCGCCGTGTACTTGACCGGCCCCTGGTAACGGTAGGTCGTTCGATGTGAAATGCGCACCTGCACGGCACCCTCAGCAGGCCGGGACCAGGAAATCGTCCGCGATCCGTGTGCCGAGGTCGCGCAGCTTGGCCTGGAAGCGATCGAGAAACTGCGGCAGCCCCTCGGCACGGAAATCCTCGAAGCGCCCGAAGTGGAATCGGGCATGCAGCTCCCCCACGCGCCTGAGGGTCTCCTCCGAGCGGCCGTTCGCCACCGCAGCCAGGTTGGACTGCAGCTCGTCCAGGCAGCGGTGCACGCTCTGGGGGAGGTCATCGCGCATCAGCAGCATCTCGGTGACCCGCTGCGGGGTCACGCTGTCGCGGTAGAGCCGCCGGAAGATCTC
>JASHVV010000344.1 GCA_030044385.1 Gammaproteobacteria bacterium | reverse complement strand
CGACTTCGGCTACCGGCAGGAGCTGAAGCGTTCGCTGTCCCTGGTCGACCTGCTGATCTACGGCCTGGTGCTGATCTCGCCGACGGCCGTCTTTCCGTCGTTCGGCATCATCTACGACGCCAGCGCCGGGATGGTGCCGCTGGTGTACGTCATCGGCGTCGTGGCGATGTTCTTCACCGCGCTCAGCTACATGGCGATGTCGCGGGAGTTTCCGCTCGCCGGCTCCGCCTATGCCTACGCGCGCGGGACGTTCGGCGATACCGCGGGGTTCATCGCCGGCTGGGCGGTCATGCTCGATTATCTGCTCAGCCCGGCGCTGGTCTACATCGCGGCGGCCGTGGCGATCGACGCGGTCGTTCCGGGAGTGCCGATCGAGGTGTGGGGCCTCGGCCTGCTGGCGATGAACACCGTGATCAATCTGCGCGGCATCGATTCGATCACCCGCGCCAACACGGGGCTGCTGCTGCTGCAGCTGGCGTCGCTGGCGCTCTTCCTCGTCTTCGCGGCCGTCGCGGTCGTCCGGGGCACGGCGGGCGCGCACCTTTCTTTGCAGCCGTTCTTCGATGCCCAGCGCATTGCGCCCGCGGTGGTGCTCGGCGCGGTCTCCATCGGCGTGCTGAACTACCTCGGGTTCGATCAGATCTCCACGCTTGCGGAGGAGGCACGGGGCGGTCCGTCGGTGGTCGCGAAGGCGACCCTGCTGACGCTGCTCATCACCGCGATCCTCTTCATCAGCCAGAGCTACCTCGCGTCGCTATTCGTGCTGAAGCTGCCCGTCTTTCCGCCCGGTAAGCCGAGCTACGCGGCCTTCTACACCGTGGCCGCCATGATCGGCGGCGACTGGTTCAAGGGCGCGCTCTCCATCGCCGGCATGTTCCTGGCCGGGATTGCCTCGGCGCTCACCGCGCAGGCGTCCATCTCGCGGCTGCTCTTCAGCATGGCGCGCGACGGGCGCCTGCCGCGCTCGTTCGCGCACGTCGATCCGCGGCGGCAGGTCCCAGACCGGGCCACCGTGGTGGTGGCGATCGTCACCGCCGGACTGATCCTCTTCTTCTCCTACCGCCTGGAGCTGCTGCTCAGCATCGTCAGCTTCGGGGCGATGACGGCCTTTCTGTTCGTACACGCCTCGGTGGTGAGGCACTTCCTGTGGCGCAAGGGGAGCCGGGACTGGTGGCGGCATCTGATCGCGCCCGCGGTCGGCTTCGCGATCATCGCCTTCGTGATGGTCAACATGAGCGTCAACGCCAAGCGCGTCGGCCTGAGCTGGATCGCGGCGGGCGTCGCGATCGTGGTCGTCCGCAAGCTTCACCCTAGATCGTAAGGGTACCGCGCCCCAGCTCGATCACATCGCCGCTGACGCGCACCCGCCGGTCCGGCTCCACATCCAGAAAGAGTATCGAGGGGCGTTGGCATTGCTCGCCCTGCGCAATCTCGAAGCGGCACGGGAGCCCGCGGGCGAGCGCGAGGCACCAGCCGCCGAGATTGGCGGTGGCGGAGCCGGTTGCCGGATCCTCCAGCACCGCCGGCCCCTGCGGGAAGAAGAATCGGGCGCGGAGGAATTGCCGCCGAGTCGAGTCGGACGTGCCGCGCGGGGCGAACACGTACGCCATGCTCCCGCCTTCCTCGCTCTTGAACCGGTCGAGCGCGTCGGGCTGCGGCCGCGCGCGGCGGACCGCGTCTTCGGTCGTGAGTGGAACCAACAGCTGCTCGCGGCCGGTGCTCACCCAGAGCGGACGCTCGCCGATATCCCGAGGCTCGAGTCCGAGCATCGCCGCGATCGTCGCACGCGGCTCCGCCACTTCCCGCCAGTGCGGCGCGTTGGCCTGCAGCGTCCAGCGGTCCGTCTCGGCGCTCACGGGGATCACGCCGGCTTTCATCTCGAGCGTCAGCTCGTTCCCGCCGAGCCCGAGCGCGCGGCAGACGTGCGCGGTGCCGAGCGTGGGATGTCCTGCAAACGGCATCTCATAGGACGGGGTGAAGATCCGTACGCGAGCGTTGGCACGGCTCGACGGCAGGATGAATGTCGTCTCGGACAGATTGAGCTGTCTGGCGAGCGCCTGCATCGTCCGCTCGTCGAGCGCGGCGCCGTTCTCGAACACACACAGCGGGTTGCCCGAGAGCGCTTCCGTCCCGCGCGTGAACACATTGACCAGCCGATAATCGAGACTCATCATGACTCGAGCTCCACGACGTTGACTTCCGTGCGCAGGACGAAACCCAGGCTCTCATAGAGGGATATCGCGGCGTGGTTCGATTTCCAGGCGTGCAGGATGGCCCGATCGCCGCGGGCCTGGATGCGGTGGGCGACCACGGCCGAGAGCCGGCGCGCCAGGCCGCGGCCGCGGAAGTCAGGATGCGTGCAGACACCGCTCAACTCCGTGTAGCCGGGGAAGCGCATGCGCTCGCCGGCCATGGCCGCCAATCGGCCGCCGATCCGGATGCCGAGGAACGATCCCATGACGTGTGTGCGCGGCAGGAACGGCCCGGGCTCCGTCAGCTTCGCCAGGGCCAACATCTCGGGCGCGTCGGCATCGCCGAGCGGCAACAGGCCATCGCCGGCGGCCTCGAAGGAGGCGCCCGGCGGCGCGACCATCTGCACGCCTGTGGCCTCCCGGACAGCGGTGAGCCCGGCCGGGATCGCGATCCGCGGGGCCTGGAGCAGATAGATGCGCTCGCCCGGCCGCACCAGGTTGGCGAGCGCGGTGAGCGCCTCCGGACTGTCGTCGCGGGGCGAAGCAAACACATTCACGTCGCGTGCGAATCGCCGCGCCAGGTCGTTTCCTTCAGCGAGCCGGGAGTGATAAGTGCTGAGGCTCTCCCAGACGGGGCGGTCAAGGCCGTGCATTGGCCCTCCAGGCGCGTCCGAGTTGTCGTCGTCTGGCGACGCAACGCGGGAGTGTGAAATGGATGTGCACCGAGTCAGGCATGCCGCGTTCATCATGTCCAAGTGGTCGATGAGACCGAAGCCGTAATCTCGTAACGAGGTTCACATGCCCAGACCTTTCATCCGCATACGTCGCATTGCGGTCGTTCTCGGACTGTCGCTCGCCCTCGGGGGCTGCATCGTCGCGCCGGCACCCGGGTACGGCGGCGGCTATTACGGCGGCTGGGTAGGCTATGCGCCGCCCGCGCCGCGTGTCGAGTATTACGGTGTCGCCCCCTATCCCGGCTATTTCTGGATCCCGGGCTTCTGGGGGTGGGGCGGGAGCCGATATGTCTGGACGCCCGGCCGCTGGGCCGCGCCGCGCCCCGGCTACCGGTGGCTTCCCAGCCATTGGGTACACGCAGCGCGCGGTTGGCACCTGGCCGGCGGCCGCTGGGCCCGCCGCTGACGGCCGGCCGCGCTCGCGCCGGGCTCATCTTGCCCGCGGCAAGGTCCAGCAGGAGGGACGCTGTCGCATGCCGATCCGCGGGTAATAAGCCTCGGCCGCGGGCGCTGCCACCAGGACCAGGGTGGTCAGCTCGCCCGCGGCCTGATGCGTCTGCGCGATGAGCCGCCTGCCGATGCCCTGGTGCTGGTACGCGACGTCGACCGCGAGGTCGGAAAGATAACAGCAGTAGCTGAAGTCGGTGATCGCGCGGGAGATCCCCACGAGGCGCTCTCCGTCCCGCGCCGTGGCGATCACATCCGCCTGCCGGAGCATCCGCTCCAACCTTGCCGGATCGTCGATCGGCCGGCGCTCACCCAGCGTGGAGGCGACGAGGACCGCGCGGAATTCCTCGGCGGAGAGATCGGGCTCGAGCGAGTAGGTGATGGGCATGGTGTGAGGGTTCCGGTCTTCAGCGGTCATAATCGCCGCGGCCTTTGGGGTACTGCCGCTCCCACTCCTTGCCGTTGAACGGCCTGACGGTCATCTCCGCGAGCGTGCCGGGGTCGAGGCAGCGGGCATTGACGCTGAAGCCGTCAGGATGCGAGCGGGGGACGTAGAACGACTTGACGCCGCACACCGAGCAGAAGAGGTGCTTCGCCGTGCCGGTGTTGAAGGTGTAGGTCGTGAGGACGTCGCGCCCGCAGAGCAGCGTGAAGTGCTCGGCGCGCACGACCAGATGCAGGTAGCCGGCCTTGCTGCAGATGGAGCAGTTGCATTCGGACACCTGCGCCCGGGCGGGCGCACGCGCCTCGAACCTGACCCGGCCGCAGTGGCAGCCGCCCCGGTG
>JASHVV010000343.1 GCA_030044385.1 Gammaproteobacteria bacterium | reverse complement strand
ACGAAGCGCCTGGATAGGCGCTGGACGAGCGGCAGCCGCGCACAAGCGCGCGTCACGGACCGCGAGCTGCGCCGCACGCACGCCGACAAGGTCGACTGGACTCACCTGACGCCGGCGCAGCGGCAGCGTTTCCTGCAGAACCTGAACGAGCCGCTGAAGCTGCGCTTGCGCGTGCCCGCCCGCGGCCGACGGACCTTGCGGTCTCGCCGCACATGACCGGGAAGGGCGTGGGCGTGGCTCACGGCCGCCCGGCGCGTGATCACTCTCCCTTATTCAGTATCGTCGCCTAGATCGCGACTCTTGTCCGGGGCCTCGCTCTGACTGCTATGCCCTCTCTGGCGACATTTCGGAGAAATCCAGGCCGCGGGAATTGCTCGGGATGTGCCCAGTCCAAGGTGGCAATCGGGACGGGCTGAACGAGGACCCCTGTCTCCATGAGAACGTCGAAGGCCAGGCCGGCCAGAAATCCGACGATCGGCCATTCGTTTCCGCGCTCGAAGACCAGGGCCAAATCCGCGTCGCTATCAGGCCTGTTGTCTCCACGCGCGCGAGAGCCGAAGACGAGTGCCTTGCTCTCGATGCGGGCGCCTATCTCGCGCCCGCCATCGTGCTGGGCGGCATCGTGGCGCTCGCGTCCCGGGTGGCGGCTCGCGAGCAATGGAAGCTCTGCCTGAGCAAACTGCTGCAGCCCGAGTAACGACTCACAATCTCAATTCCTTCGCGAGTTTCACGAAGGGCAGGATCCGGGCCTTGTGGTCCATCCATTCGGTATCCGCTCCCCCTGCCCGCAGATGCACCTGGTAGAAGCGAGGGATTGCCGTGCGCTGTGCGAAATAGATGATGTTCCTGCTGAGGGCGCGCTCGCCGGTCTTACATTCCACCGCAAACTCAGGTTTGTCGTTTCTCAGTACGACGAAGTCGATTTCCCTGCCGACGGTATCACGCAGGAAGCGTAAGGACATCTCGTCTCCCAGCGTGTCCTCGATGAAATGGCAGTACTTGAGCAGGTGCGAGGCTACGAGATTTTCGAATCGCGCGGCCGCATTCTCGCAGAGCGACCAATCCCAAAGGTAGAGCTTTCTCTCCTTTTTCACCGCCCGCAGGTGCGGCAGTCCGTAGGGCATGATCCTGAAGCAGTAGTACAGGTTCTCGAATATGCCGATCCATTTATCCGCCGTCTCGAAAGCAACCGACAGGTCCTGCCGGAGGTTGGCGATGGATAGAATGGATCCGACGCGCTCCGGCAGGATATGAGCGAGCAGTTGCAGTTGGGAAACGTCACGGACGGACTCCAGACTGATGAGATCCTCCTGGATGACGCGGCTCGTTCGCTCACGCTGCCATCTCCGCCAGTGGCGGACATCCTGCTTCACGAACGGTTCCGGGAAGCCGCCGAATCTGAGCAGCGTGTCGAGATCGGTCGGCCGGGGATCGTGGTTGAGCTCATGGAGCGACAGGGGGTGGAGGCGGTAGTAGTGGTATCGTCCCTGCAGCGAATCGCCGCCGCGGCGATAATGATCCAACCGCGCTGACCCGGTGATGAGAAACTGAGTGTGTGACTTGTGGCGGTCGTAGAGGCCCTTGACCAAGTTGCGCCAGTGCTTGTACTTATGGATCTCGTCGAGTACGAGCGTCCGCTGCCCTCCGGGCAAGCCTCCCTTGACGAGAAGCCTCTGATGCTCAGGGACGTCCCAGCTGAGGTAAGCGGGATGGGTCTCGTCGGCTCCAGGGATGAGGCTCAATGCCAGGGTGGACTTGCCCACCTGGCGCGGGCCGCCCAGAAAGACCATTTTCTCGCGTAGGTCTTCGCGGATCGCGTCCGCTAAATAGCGTTTCATCGGGCGGCCGCCTGCGCGAAAAGCGCTTAAATTCGAGTATACTCTATTTTAGACATGACTAAATTAGAGTCAACCAGAATATTTACAAATGGCAGCGGCTCGCGTCCGCCCCGGGCTTGCAGATTCAGAAGACGAACGGGATCAGCATCTTCGTGCGTCGGCGGTAGGCGGGATAGGTGTCGGGGAACTGCGCGAGCATCATCTTCTCCTCGGTGCGCGCACTGTAGAGGAAGAAGGCGAAGTAGAGTACGAAGAGCACCAGCCAGAGGAGCTCGATGGCCAGGGCGGAACCGATCATCGCAAGCATGATGCCGCTGTAGATCGGATGCCGCACGTAGGTGTAAGGGCCGGACGTCACGAGCTCGTGCCCTTCGCGCATGGACATCGGCATGCCCCAGTTGCGGCCGAGGCACGCGCGCGCCCAGAAGGCGAAGGCGAATCCCGCCACACACAACACAACTCCCGCCCACTGCACGGGAACGGCGGGACGCAGCGGCGCGGAGCGGCGGATGGCGAGGAAGAGGCCAGGGTCGGCGTGGCGCATGACGTGTAGGAGGACGATCACGCCTACGATGATGGCCGCACGCACCCTCCAGCCCCGCATCCACGGGGGGCGCCGGCTCGCCTTCTTGTTGAACAGGGCGAGGATCAGCCAGTAGAGAATGAACGCGGCCCAGAGCGCGCCGACCGCCGCGGGAGCCTGCCACATGCCCGCGCCGCTCTCAGTCCCTGAAGTTGTTGAACTGCAGCGGCAGGTCGAGCTTCGAGCCGCGCAGCAGCTGGATGGCGGACTGCAGGTCGTCGCGCTGCTTGCCCGCCACCCGGACCTTCTCGCCCTGGATGCTGGCCTGCACCTTGAGCTTCGAGTCCTTGATGACGCGCGTGATCTTCCTGCCGGTCTCGGCATCGATCCCCTGCTTGAGGAGAACCTGCTGGCGGGCGGCGGCGAGGTTGACCTCGGGCTCCTTCACGTCCAGGCAGGCCAGGTCGATCCCGCGCTTGCCCAGGCGCAACTTCAGGATCTCGAGCATCTGCTTGAGCTGAAAATCCACTTCGGCGTGCAGGGTCACCGTGGACTCCTCGAGCTCGAACCGCGCCCCGGTGTCCTTGAAGTCGAAGCGCTGGGCGAGCTCGCGGTTCGCCTGGTCGACGCCGTTGGCCACTTCGTGGGCGTTCAGCTCGGAAACTACGTCGAATGAGGGCACGGTGGGCGATCCTTTGAAAGCCCTATTGTAGCCCAGTGCCCGGCGGTGCTAGTCTCCAGCCCATGTCCCAGCAGCACATCCGTCCCCAGTGGTGGTGGCGCACTTCAAAACCGGAGTGGGCCCCTGGACGTGATCGCGGCTGCTAGTTTCTCGACACCCGACCAAACACGCAACGCACCAGGACCCGCTCCGCCAACCTCGGAGCGGGCTTTTTTTTTGTGTCTACGAAGTCCGTTCGAAAGCAACTCAGTAAGCGGCCCAAAGCCGCCTTTGGGCCGCGAGATCGACAACAGCCACAGGGCTGGCCGCGCAAAGCGCCGCAGGCGACTTTGCGCCAATAGACCATGAAACCGCCATTCGACATATCGGGCGACCTGGACACGCCGGTCTCGGCCTTCATGAAGCTCTCCGCCTTTGCGCCGCGCTTTCTGCTCGAGAGCGTGGAGGGCGGCGAGCGCCTGGCGCGTTACTCCTTCATCGGCTTCGGCGACGGGCTCGAGGTGCGGCTCGATCGCAGCGGATTCGTCGCCGGCGCTGTCCGGCGGCCCGTCCCGGCGACGACGGCCGAGCTGCTGGCGAGCCTGAGAGAAGCGCTCGGCCGCGCGCCCAAGCCGGGCCCGCAGATCGCCGGCGTCCCGCTGGCCGGCGGACTCGTGGGCTACGCGGCCTATGACGTCGTGCGGTTCTTCGAGCGGCTGCCCTTGCCCGCCGGACGCGACAGCGGTGTGCCGGCCCTGCACTACATCGCTCCGCGCTCGCTGCTCGTCTTCGATCACCTGACTCGGGGGATTGCGCTGCTCCATGACGGCTCGGAAGACGAGCGTCGGAGCCTGCGGATGGAAGTGATCCGCGCGCTGCGTGGCGGCATGCCGAATGGAGTTCGCCGTGGTCGCTACGCACGTCCACAGCCCGCATTTAGCCGAGACGACTTCATGGCAGGAGTGAGGCGGACGCAGGAGTACATTGCCGCGGGTGATGTCTATCAGCTCGTACTTTCGACACGCTTCCAAGGGCGTCATGAGCTCGACCCTTTCCAGGCATATCGGGCATTGCGTCTGATCAATCCTTCCCCATACATGTACTACTGCGCCCTGGGCGATGTGACGGTAGTTGGCTCCTCCCCCGAGGCGCTCGTACGTCTCAAAGACGGTCGGGCGCAGCTTCGGCCACTCGCGGGGACGCGGCCACGCGCGGAGGACCCGGCGGTGGACCTGGCGCGCGAGGCCGAGCTGCGCGCCGATCCCAAGGAGAATGCCGAGCACGTCATGCTGGTCGACCTCGCGCGCAACGACCTCGGGCGCGTAGCGCAGGCCGGAAGTGTCGGCGTCGACCCCTATCGCGCGATCGAGCGCTACAGCCACGTCATGCATATGGTGAGCGGTGTCAACGGGCGGCTGGCGGCGGGACGCGACGCGTTTGATCTCTTTGCGGCAACCTTCCCCGCCGGCACGCTGGTGGGCGCGCCCAAGGTGCGTGCAATGCAGATCATCGATGAGCTGGAGCCCGTCAGCCGCGGCCTCTACGGCGGCACCGTGGGCTACTTCGGCGCGCGCGGCGACATGGATCATGCGATCACCATCCGCACGCTGGTCTTCAGAGGTGACGAGTACAGCTACCAGGCAGGGGCCGGGATCGTCGCCGACAGCGTGCCGGCCACCGAGCACGATGAGGTTCTCGCCAAGAGCGGCGCCGTGGCGCGCGCGCTCGAGCTGGCGGAGGAGAGCCTGTGATGACGCCTCGCACCCCGCGGCTGCTCCTGATCGACAACTACGATTCCTTCACCTACAACCTGGTGCAGGCGTTCCTCGTGTTGGGGGCGGACGTGCTCGTGTATCGCAACGATGCGATCACCGTGGAGGAAGCGCAGGACCTGACACCCACCCACCTCTGCATCTCCCCGGGTCCCGGCACGCCGTACGACGCAGGGGTCTCGATGGACATGATCCGCGCCTTCGCCGGGCGAGTTCCGGTGCTCGGCGTGTGCCTGGGTCACCAGTCGATCGTGGAAGTGTTCGGCGGCAAGGTGGTGCGCGCCGGGCGGCTGATGCACGGCAAGACCTCCCTGGTCGAGCACGACGGCCGCGGGCTGTTTGCGGACCTGCCGCAGCCGTGCGAGGTCGGCCGCTACCACTCCCTGATCGCCGCGCCGGAGACGTTGCCGCCGGAGCTCACTGTCACCGCCCGCACGCCGGAGGGAGAGATCATGGGCGTGCGCCACCGGGACCTGGCGGTGGCGGGCGTGCAGTTCCATCCCGAGAGCATCCTGACGCCCGAGGGGCCGCGGCTGCTCGGGAATTTCCTCGCCGTGGGAGCCGGTGATGCCCGCGGCGCGTGACCTGCTCGACCGCCTGCTCGAGCGGCGCGACCTCACCCAGCCGGAAGCCGAGGAGCTGCTCGGCGTGCTGGCCGATCCGGCCACTTCTCCCGCCTTCGCCGGCGCCGTCCTCGCGGCGATGCGCTCCAAGGGAGTGGTCGCCGATGAGTTGCGCGGCTTCGCACAGGCCATGCGCCGGCTGGCGCGCCGGCCGTCCATTCCCGCCGGACTGCCAGCCGTGGATATCGTCGGCACCGGAGGCGACTGCTCCGGCAGTCTCAACATCTCCACCGGCACTGCGCTCCTCACCGCCGCCTGCGGCCTGCCCGTGGTCAAGCACGGCAACCGGTCGATCTCCAGCCGCGCCGGCAGCGCCGATGTGCTGCAGCAGTTGGGTCTGGCGCTGCCGCTCGACGAGGAGCGGGTCGGCCACTACCTGGCGGCCTGCAACTTCACGTTCCTGTTCGCGCCCCATTACCACCCGGCGACCAAGGCCGTGGCGGCGGTGCGGGCGGCGCTGGGTGTGCGCACGGTCTTCAACATCCTGGGCCCGCTCACCAACCCCGCGCAGCCGCCCTTCCACGTGATCGGCGCATTCAACCTCGAGGTGGCCGACCTCATGGCGCGCACGCTGGCCGGAATGCACATGGAGCGAGCCTTCATCGTTCACGGTGAGAACGGCTGGGACGAGCCGACGCCGGTAGGCCCCTTCACCGTGTTCGATGTGCATCCCGGCCGCACGGAGCGCCAGGAACGCACGCCCGAGGACTACGGGTTGCGGCGCTGCGATCCGGCGGATCTGGCCGGCGGGGACGCCCAATACAACGCTTGCGCCCTTCGGGCCGTGCTGCAGGGCGAGGACCGAGGGCCGCACCGCGATTGTCTGCTGTTGGGAGCCGCCCTGGCGCTGGAGGTGGCGGGCCGGGCCGCGAGCCCCCGAGAGGCGATCGAGCGCGCCGCGGCGGCCATCGACGGCGGCGCTGCCGCGCGGGTGCTCGAGACGCTGGCCGCTCCGCG
>JASHVV010000039.1 GCA_030044385.1 Gammaproteobacteria bacterium | reverse complement strand
TTGCCGAACTGGTTGACGAGGAAAGAGTTGGGTGTCTCGAGCGCGAGACGCTCCGCCAGGTCGCGGTAGTATTCCGGGTGGCCCTTGGTGACGTCGGAGCGGGTGAGCACCACCTCCGCGCCCATGGCCTTCAGGTGGAAGATCTTCTCCTGGCTCATCTTGTCGGGAATGACGAGCAGCAGCCGATAGCCCTTCTGGGCCGCCACCAGCGCGAGGCCGAGTCCGGTGTTGCCCGCGGTCGCCTCGATCAGCGTGCCCCCGGGAGGCAACTTGCCGTCGCGCTCGGCCGCCTCGATCATGTAGAGGCCGATGCGGTCCTTGATCGAGCCGCCCGGATTCTGATTCTCGAGCTTGAGAAAGAGCCGGCAAGGCCCGGTGTCGAGACGCGTCACGGCGACGAGCGGAGTGTGGCCGATCAGCTCGAGAATATGGGTAGAGGACTGCGGCGACATGGGTCTCCTCGTTGCCGAAGTGCCGAAAGCGGGAATTGTACGCCACCCGGCCGGGCATGCCCGGACCTATCCAGTGGCTTTCCGGGCTGGCGACTGTATAGATGCGGGCGCCGTACGGCGGAGCGCGCTCCAGCATCGCCGCGCCGCGGAATTTCCGCTAAAATCGGCGCATCCGCGAGCGGCTCCCGCTCGCCCTACCCGCTCCCTTCCCGAGACTCCATGCCGATAGCGGTGACGGAATGACCGACGCTTCCCGCGACGACATACGCGTGCGCGGCGCGCGGCAGAACAATCTCAAGAGCCTCGACCTCGACATCCCGCTGAACGAGCTCGTGGTGGTGACGGGTGTGTCGGGCTCCGGCAAGTCCTCGCTCGTCTTCGACACGCTGTATGCCGAGGGCCAGCGCCGCTACGTGGAGACATTCTCGCCGTACGCGCGGCAGTTTCTCGATCGCATGGACAAGCCCCAGGTGGATTCGATCGCGGGCATCCCGCCGGCGATCGCCATCGACCAGACCAACCCGGTGCGTACCTCGCGCTCGACCGTGGGCACGATGACGGAGCTCAATGACCATCTGAAACTGCTGTTCGCGCGCGCGGCGACGCTCCATTGCGAGTGTTGCGGCCGCCCCGTCCGCCGCGACACGGCGGAGAGCATCTACGCCGATCTGCGCGCGCGCGCGGCCGCGTGGGAAGCCGCCGAGGGCGCCGCGGGCGACCCCCGGCTGCTGCTCACGTTTCCCGTGCCCGTGCCCGACAGCTTCCAGGAGGGCGAGGTGCGGGCGCTGCTCGAGAAGCAGGGCTACACGAGGTTCTTCGAGCCCCCGGCAGGCGCCGAAGGCCGGCAAGCGGCGTTGGCCATCGGAGCCGGCGGCACGGCGGCGGCTGGAAAAGCAACCTCGAAGCGAGCCGGCGCCGGCGCGCGCGGCAAACGAGCCGCCTCGCCACGCTCGGCGCCGGGCCCGGCGATCGTGCTCCACGTTGTGCAGGATCGCTTCCGCGCCGGCCAGGCGGAGCGTGGCCGCGTCCTGGAATCACTCGAGAGCGCGTTGCGCGTCGGCCGCGGGCGCGTCGCCGTGCGGGTCGTCGACGACAGCGATCCGCCGCGGCCGCTGGCGGCGTGGCGCTACTCCAGCGCGCTGCACTGCGCGGAGTGCGACCGCGCATACCAGGAGCCGACGCCCAGCCTCTTCTCGTTCAACTCTCCGCTCGGCGCATGCGACACCTGCCGCGGCTTCGGCCGCACCATCGGCATCGACTACGGGCTCGTCATTCCCGACGAGACGCGCTCTTTGCGCGGCGGCGCCATCAAGCCCTGGCAGACCAAGTCGTACGCGGAATGCCAGGAGGACATGGAGAAGTTCGCCAGGAAGCGCGGCATCCCGCTCGACGTTCCCTGGCGGGAGCTGAAGGCCGAGCACCGCCGCTGGGTCATCGACGGCGAAGGCGACTGGAGCAAGGGCGTCTGGTACGGCGCCAAGCGCTTCTTCGCCTGGCTCGAGAGCCGATCCTACAAAATGCACGTGCGGGTGCTCCTTTCCCGCTACCGCGCCTACACTCCGTGCGCAGCCTGCGGCGGCGCGCGCTTGAAGACACAGGGACTCCTCTGGCGCGTGGGCGACCGCGCGCTCGCGGAGGCCGCTCTGGCCGGCGCCGCGCGCTTTCGGCCCCGCGGCGTCGAATGGAGCGAGGCAACCCTGCGCGGCCTGCCGGGCCTCTCCATTCATGATGTGATGCTGCTGCCGGTCGAGCGCGCCTGCGGGTTCTTCCGCGGCCTCGAGCTGCCGCGACCGCTCGATGAGGCGACGGATCTCCTCCTCGGCGAGATCCGCGGCCGCTTCGCCTACCTCACCGACGTCGGGCTCGGCTATCTGACGCTCGACCGGCAATCGCGCACGCTCTCCGGCGGCGAGGTGCAGCGGATCAACCTGACCACCGCGCTCGGCACTTCGCTCGTCAACACGCTGTTCGTGCTCGATGAGCCGTCGATCGGCCTGCATCCGCGCGACATGCGGCGCGTCATCGCCGTGATGAAGCGCCTGCGCGATGCCGGCAACTCGCTGCTCGTCGTGGAGCACGATCCGCAGATCATGCTGGAGGCGGACCGCATCCTCGACATGGGGCCGGGCGCGGGCGAGCGCGGGGGAGAGATCGTATTCTTCGGCACGCCGCGCGAGATTCGCCGCGACGGCCGCTCCCTCACCGGAGAGTACCTGAGCGGGAAGCGCCTGGTCGGCGGGGACCGTGCGGCACCGGCCGCGCAGACGGCCGGCGCCGCCGCTCTTCGCGGCGAGGTGGTCGCCGAGGCGCGCTCCAACCGCTGGTTGGAGCTGCGCGGGGCCCGCCAGCACAACCTGAAGGACATCGACGTCCGCATACCGCTCAAGCGTTTGGTCTGCGTCACCGGCGTCTCCGGCTCCGGCAAATCCACGCTGATCGAGGACGTGCTCCATCCCGCCCTGCTCAAGTATCACGGCAAGCCGACCGAGGCCCCCGGCGACTTCTCCGGCCTCGCCGGCGCGGAGCTCATCGACGATGTGGTCATGGTCGACCAGAGCGCCATCGGCCGCACCACCCGCTCCAACCCGGCAAGTTATGTCGGCGCCTTCGACGCCATCCGCAATCTCTTTGCGG
>JASHVV010000342.1 GCA_030044385.1 Gammaproteobacteria bacterium | reverse complement strand
CGACGCGCGCGTGGATCCGGCCGTCGGCGCAGGCGCGCGCGATGGCGGTCATGTTGGAGCCGCGGCCGGAAATGAGGATCGCGAGCCGCAGCGGATCCTGGCCGCTCACTCGGTGATGACCACGCCGCGAGAGCCGGAGCGGATCTCGCCGATGACATGGGCCGACTCGCCGCGGGCGGCGAGGAGCTCCACCGCTTGCGCGGCTTGCTCCTGCGGGACTACTGCGACCATGCCGATACCGCAGTTGAAGGTACGATACATCTCCGCCAGCTCGATGCGTCCTACCTGCTGCAGCCAATCGAAGACCGGATCGCGGTGCCAGCGGCGTCTCTCCAACACGGCCTCCAGCCCTTCCGGCAGCACGCGCGGGATGTTGTCCGTCAAGCCGCCGCCCGTGATGTGGGCGTACGCATGCACTTCCATCTGCCGCGCGAGCGCGAGGAGCGGCTTGACGTAGATGCGTGTCGGGGCGAGCAGCCGGTCGAGCAGTGGTTTGCCCTCGAGCTGAGTGGTGCTGCCCGCGCCGCTCAGCGCGACGAGCTTGCGAATCAGCGAATAACCGTTGGAATGCGGTCCCGAGGAGGCCAGGCCGATCACCGCATCGCCGGCGCGTACTCCACTCCCATCGATGATCGCGTCCTTCTCCACGACGCCGACGCAGAAGCCGGCGAGATCGTAGTCCTCGCCGTAATAGATGCCGGGCATCTCCGCGGTCTCCCCGCCTACGAGGGCAGCACCCGCTTGCGCACAGCCTTCCACGATGCCGCGGACCACTGCTTCAGCCACCTCGATCCGCAGCTTGCCCGTTGCGTAGTAATCCAGAAAGAAGAGCGGCTCCGCGCCCTGCACGGCGATGTCGTTGGCGCACATGGCGACCAGGTCGATGCCGATCGTGTCGTGGCGCCCGGCGTCGATCGCGAGGCGCAGCTTCGTACCGACGCCGTCCGTCCCTGAGACGAGCACCGGGCGCCGGTAGCCTGGCGGCAGCTCCACCAGCGCGCCGAACCCGCCGATGCCGGCCAGCACCTCCGGTCGTCGCGCGCGCGCGACGAGGGGCTTGATGCGCTCGACGAGCTCGTCGCCGGCGTCGATGTCGACACCAGCGTCGCGATACGTCATGCCGCGGCCTTCACTCACCGTATTGTCCTCGTATGGGCCCTCGTATTGGCCCGCGTGTACAGGCCGGAGCCTTTGCGTATGGTATTGTACATTTTGCGCGATCCACGGCGCGATCCAAACACACCCGATGCCCCGCCGCCACACCCGAACGAAGAGTCCCGTCTGCGCAGCGCTGCTGCTCGCGGCGTGCGCCGTGCTGCCGGCGGCGGCTTGGGCGGCGCGTCCGGTGCCGGTGTTCCAGGTCGACGTGGCGGGCCAGACCGCGCCGGACCTGCAGCAGGCCATGCGCGATGCGCTGGTGCGCGCCACGGGGCGGCGCGAGTCGGCCAGCGATCCGGTTTTCGGCACGCTGATCGCCGCTGCTCCGCAATATGTGCAGAGCTACGACCGCGGTCCCCAGGGCGAGCCGCAGGTGATCTTCAACGCAGTGGAGGTCGACGCGGCCATCGCCGCGCTGAACCGCAGCGTCTGGGATCCGGACCGCCCGTTTACTCTGGTGGTGCTCTATCCCGCGCCCGACCAGGCCGACCAGGCCACGGACCAGGCGGGTCTCGAGCAGGCCGCGGAGCAGCGCGGTCTGCCGATCAGCGTCGTGCCCTTGCCTGTGACGGACGCCAGCGGCAACTTGCTGTCGCGGGAGGCCCTGCTCGAGATGGCGCATCACTACGGAGCGGAGCAGCTGCTGGTGGGGAGGCCACCGGCTGCCGTTGCGGCCGCGCCAAGCACGGCCGTGCCAAGTGCGGCAACGCCAGGCGCGGCAGCATCGGCCGGCGTAGCAGCATCAGCCAGCGCGACAGCATCAACCAGTGCGGCAACGCCGGCTGGAGCGGCGTCGCCCGCGGCGAGTCCGCCTCCGCCGCCGGCGGCCGACGCCTGGCAGTGGACGCTCTATACCGACTTCACCGGTCAGACCTGGAGCGGTCCTCTGACCGCGGGCGTCGAGGGTACCGTCGACCTGCTCGCGCCGCCGGAAGGGCCCGCTTCGGCCAACGCACCGGCGCAAACCGAGATCAGGATCGAGGGGGTATCGAGCCTGGCCGACTATGCCAGTATCGAGCTGATGCTAGGGGCCGTTCCGGGCGTGAGCGCGGCGAACGTGAGGCAGGTGAGCGGCGACTCCGTCGTGTTTGATGTGACGGTGCGCGGCGGCGCTGCCGCCATCGGCCGGGAACTGTCGGGATCGTCCAGCTTCACTCGAGTCGGGCCGGCGACGCAGGGCAGCGCAGTCTCCGGCGCGCCGCTCGTCTTCCGATACCGGTCGAGCTAGTCACCGCGCAGCCGCACACGGACGCTGTCTCCATGCGTCACTTGCCCAACCTCATCTGCCTGGTGCGCCTCGCCCTGATCTGGCCGGTCGCCACGGCGCTCTACGGCCATCAGTATGGGCTCGCGCTCGCGCTCTTCTTCGTTGCGGCGGCTTCCGACGGCCTCGACGGCTATCTGGCCAAGCGCTTCAACTGGATTTCCGAGCTCGGCAAGGTCCTCGACCCGACGGCCGACAAACTGCTGCTCGTGACGGTGTTCGTCGAGTCCACCTGGCTCGGGCTGGTGCCGTGGTGGGTCACCGCGGCCGCGGTGGCGCGTGACGTCATGATCGCGCTGGGCGCGATCGTCTACCGGGCGTGGTTCGGCCCGCTCCGCGGCCGGCCGACCATCATCAGCAAGATCAACACGGCGGCGCAGCTGTTGTATCTGATGGCGGTGATGTTGGGTGCCGCGGCCGCATTCCCGCCCCACGGCGTGTTGCGGGCGCTTGCGATCATCGTCGTCGTCACGACCGCGCTCTCGGGCCTGAATTACGCGCAGGCCTTCTCGCGGCGGGCGTGGGCCGCGGTCGCGAAAGGCGGGCACGATGCCCGGCAGGCCCGGATGGCGCCCGGCCGGGAGGACCCGGACGGTGACTCGGGCGGCAAGGGCGCCAAGCGCATCGCCTGAGGAGCACGCGTGCATCAGCTTCCCCTTGGAGTGCGTCTGCCGGACCGCGCGGTGTTCGCGAGCTTCCTGCCCGCCCGCAGCCGTGAGGCGCTGGAGCATGCCAGGCGGGTCGCGGCCGGCGAGGCCGCGGGCGCGACCTGGATATGCGGGCCCGAGAGCGCCGGCAAGACCCATCTGCTGCAGGCCATCTGCTCGCAGGCCGCCGAGTCGCGCGGCGCGGGCTATTTCCCGCTGGCGGAGCTCGCGCCCTTGGGCGTCGGCGTGCTGGAAGGTCTGCCGCAGCTGCAGTGCGTCTGCCTCGACGATCTCGAGGCGGTTGCCGGCCGGCTGGAGTGGGAGAAGGCCGTCTTCGGGCTGCTGCGCGAGGTCGAGGAGTGCGGCGGCGCGCTGGTGATGGCGGCCCGACCGCCGCCGGCGCTGGTCGCGTGGGCGCTGCCCGATCTGGGGTCGCGCTGCGCGGCAGGGGCCGTCCTGCCGCTGCGCGCGCTCGATGAGGCGGAGCAGCAGCAGGCGCTGCAGCTGCGCGCCCGGCTGCGCGGCTTCGAGCTTCCGGCGGAGACTTCGCGCTGGCTGCAGCGCCGCTTCCCGCGCGACATGCGCCGGCTCTACGGCCTGCTCGATACGCTGGATGAGGCGGCCCTGGTCGCGCAACGGCGGCTCACGGTGCCCTTCATCCGCGAAGTGTTAGATCGGCCCCAGGCGCGCCGCCAGTGACGCCACGCGTCTTCCGAGTGCCTGCGCCAGCGCCCGCTCCTCCTCCGTCAGCGCCGGCTGATCCTCCGCCCCGGCGACGTGCGATGCGCCGTAAGGGGTGCCGCCGGAGCGCGTTTGGTGCAGTGCCCGCTCCGTGTAAGGCAAGCCCACGAGATACATGCCGTGGTGCAGGAGCGGCAGCATCATCGAGAGGAGCGTCGCTTCCTGGCCGCCATGGTGAGTCTGCGTCGAGGTGAATACGCCGGCCGGCTTGCCGGCGAGCCCGCCCGATACCCACAGGCTGGAGGTCGAGTCGAGGAAGTACTTCAGCGGCGCCGCCATGTTGCCGAAGCGGGTCGGACTGCCGAGCAGCAGGCCGTCCGCGGTGCGCAGGTCCTCGAGCGTGGCGTACGGCGCGCCCGTCATGGGGACGAGCTTCGGGGGCTGCTCGCTCTCCGCGCTGACGGGAGGCACGGTGCGCAGCTTCGCGACGGCGCCGGCGACACTCTCGACGCCCCGGCAGGCCTGGCGGGCGAGCTCCGCGGTCGAGCCGTTGCGGGAGTAGTAGAGCACCAGAATCTCTGTCATCGAAGCTTCCCCTGTTGCGGGCTGCGGGCGAGGCACGGCATACGGCCGGACCAGCCTGGGTCGAGTTTGCGGATACGTTGCCACAGCGCGCTGCCTCCTTCCATGCGTCCGAGACGCCTGGCTGCGCTCAGTCTCGGGCGCGGGGAGAGGGAGGGCGAGGGGGCGTTTCGGGTCACTTGCGGCGGAAATGGGTATATTCCTCGCATGATCTGCAAGAAATGCCTGGTGTCGGGCCGCGTGCAGGGGGTGTTCTATCGCGGCACGGCCGCGCAGCGCGCCCGCGAGCTCAGGGTGCGCGGCTACGCCCGCAACCTTCCCGACGGGCGCGTCGAGGTGCTGGCGTGCGGCGAGGAGGAGGCGGTGCAGACGTTCGTGAGCTGGCTCTGGATCGGCTCGTCGGCGGCGAAGGTGACCGCGGTGGAGGTTGCCGATGCGCCCGAGCACGGCGCGCCGCAGGGCTTCCACACCGCTTAGGCCGCTAGCGGGTTTTGGCGGTCGCGAACCCCAAGTCGTCGGCGCCGGACCATCTCTCCCAGTCCGTGAGCACCCGATCGGGATACTCCGGGTGACCGACGCTGCCGTTGTACTTCTCCAGTGCCAGGCGCACGTCGTTGTGGGTGTACTGCAGATAGAACCGGAGAATGGCGCAGCCCATCCTGATGTTGGGCGTGACGTGCACCAGCTCATAGCGCTTCATCCCGAGGCGCACCGGCCAGTAGGGCATCACCTGCATCAGGCCGACGGCGCCGACCGAGGAGACTGCCCAGCGGTTGAAGTCGCTCTCCACCTCCATCACCGCCATCACGAGTCCCGGCGGCAGCTTGGCCTCGCCCGGCCGGTGCGTCTCGCAATACACCTGCCGCAGGATCTGCAGCCGCTCCGCCGGATCGTGCACGAACCGCTGCAGCCGCGGCTCCATCATGGTGTACCAGACCGCGGCGTCGAAGCGGTCGGCGAAGCACTGCGCCTGCGTGATGGCGCGCTGAACCACGGGGCCGAGCGCGGCGTCCCGCTGCTGGTCGGCGCGCGCAGGGGAGACGGGCAGGGTCGCGGCGATGACGGCCGCGAGAGCGATCAGCCCGCGGCTAACGACGCAGGCGCGCCTGGATGAACTCGACTGCCTCATCGGCCGGGAATTCCGTGCTCTCGGTGTCGCGACGATGGCGGTACTCCAGGCGGCCGGCTTCCAGGCCCCGCTCGCCGACCACCAGCCGATGCGGAATGCCGAGCAGCTCCGCGTCGGCGAACTTGACGCCGGGGCGGGCATCGCGGTCGTCATAGAGCACCTCGATGCCGCGCGCGGTGAGCTCGTTGTAGAGACGGTCGGCAACTTCGCGTACCCGGGCGGACTTCTGCAGATTGAGCGGTACGAGCACCACCTGGAAGGGCGCGAGCGGCGCCGGCCAGATGATCCCCCGCTCATCGTGATTCTGCTCGATGGCCGCGGCCACGACGCGCGTCACACCGATGCCATAGCAGCCCATCAGAAGGATCACTTCCTTGCCTGCCTCATCGAGCACGGTCGCCTTGAGCGGCTTGCTGTACTTGCGGCCGAGCTGGAAGATGTGTCCGACCTCGATGCCGCGGGCGATCTTCAAGCGTCCGCGGCCGCTGGGGCTCGGGTCTCCCTCGCGCACGTTGCGAATGTCGGCGGCGCCGGCCTCGCCCACGTCCCGGTCCCAGTTGACGCCGGTGAGGTGCATGTTCTTGCGGTTGGCGCCGCAGACGAAGTCGGCGAGAGCCAGCGCGCTGTGGTCGGCGTAGATGCGGCACCGCAGTCCCACCGGCCCGATGAAACCGGCCTCGGCACCGGTGGCGCGCGCGATGCGCTCCGCGCCCGCCATGCGCAGGGGCGTTTTGACGCCCGGCAACCGCTGCGCCTTGACGGCATTGAGCTCATGATCGCCGCGCACGACGAGTGCGACGACGTCGTCCTGCGAGCCTTCCACGAGGAGCGTCTTCACGCAGCGTGAGGGCTCCACATTCAGCATGCGCGAGACCTCCTCGATCGTGCGCGCGCCGGGTGTTGACACCTCGGTCATGGCCTGCCGCGGGGCCGGGCGGGGCTCTTTGGGCGGCAGGGCATCCGCCGCCTCGAGGTTGGCGGCGTAGCCGTCCTCGTCGGAGAAGACGATGGCATCCTCGCCGGAGGCGGCGAGCACGTGAAACTCCTGCGAGACATCGCCGCCGATCGGGCCGGAATCCGCGCGCACGGCGCGGAAATCGAGGCCCATGCGGGTGAAGATGCGCGTATAGGCCTCGTGCATGGCGCGGTAGCCCTGCTGCAGCGACTCTTCATCGACGTGGAAGGAGTAGGCGTCCTTCATGATGAACTCGCGCGCGCGCATGACCCCGAATCGCGGGCGGATCTCGTCGCGGAACTTGGTCTGTACCTGGTAGAAGTTCACCGGGAGCTGGCGATAGCTCTTGATGTCGCGGCGGACGATGTCGGTGATGACTTCCTCGTGGGTGGGGCCGGCGACGAAGTCCCGCTCGTGGCGGTCCTTCATGCGCAGCAGCTCCGGGCCGTACTCCGTCCAGCGGCCGGACTCCTGCCAGAGCTCGCCCGGCTGGAACACCGGCATGATGAGCTCCAGCGCCCCCGCCCGGTCCATCTCCTCGCGGATGATGGCCTCCGCCTTGCGCAGGGTCCTGAGCCCCATCGGCAGCCAGCTGTAGAGCCCCGCGGCCTCGCGCCGGATGAGCCCGGCCCGCAGCATGAGCTGATGGCTCAGCACTTCGGCCTCGGCCGGGGTTTCCTTGGCGGTGTTGATCGGATACTGCGAGAGCCTCATCGGTGCCCGGGTCTTTTGGAGGTTGAAGAGACGCTCATCTTATCAGGAGGGCACCTGATAAAATTCGCCCGTGATGTCCCTCAACCCCATCCCGGAGAGTGCCCAGAACGTGGAGCCCGAAGCCGACAACGAGGTCAAGCCGCGGCGCAAGGGGATCTACCTGCTGCCGAACCTGCTGACGACCGGATGCCTTTTCTCGGGGTTCTACGCGATCGTCGCCGCCATCGACCAGCACTTCGCCCCCGCGGGTATGGGCGTGTTCGTGGCGATGATCTTCGACACGCTGGATGGGCGGATCGCGCGCCTGACCCACACGGAGAGCGCCTTCGGCAAGGAATACGACAGCCTGGCGGACATGGTGTCCTTCGGCCTCGCCCCGGCCATCGTCGCTTACCAGTGGGGTGTCGTGCGGATCGCGGAGTTCGGGCACCCATGGGGGCGTTTCGGCTGGCTGGCGTGTTTCTTCTATGCCGTGGCGGCGGCGCTGCGGCTCGCGCGCTTCAACTCGCGCGCGGCGTCGGCCGACAAGCGGTATTTCGAGGGATTGCCCAGCCCGTCGGGCGCCGCCCTGGTGGCGGGCTTCATCTGGGCCGCGAGCCACTGGCACGAGCCCGGTCTGCCCGGCCTTTTCTTGGCCTTCGCGGTGACGGCGGTGGCCGGAGCGCTCATGGTCAGCCGATTCGGCTACCCGAGCTTCAAGCAGTTCAAGCTCGATCGGCGCGTCCGGTTCGTGTCCCTGCTGCTCGTGGTGCTCATCGTCGTGCTGATCGCCGTCGTGCTGAACGCCACTGATCCGCCGACCCTGCTGCTCGCGATCTTCGGCACCTACGCCGCCTCGGCCCCGCTCATCTGGGTTTTTCGCCGCGTCCGCCGCCTCCGGCGGGCGCCCGCGGGACCAAGCCCGCGCTGATGGCGATGGACCTGCGCTCGGAGTACCTGCGCGCCATCGGCATCGATCTTTGGATGCCGCGGCCGCAGGTCTTCGGGGCCGCTCCGCAGGCGCCTGCGGACGATCCGACGACGGCCGGCGGCTTGGCCCCGGTCGAGGGGGCCGAGCCCGCCGGCTGGGAGGCTCTGCGGGCGCAGGTCATGGCCTGCACCCGGTGCGGTCTTCATGCCGGCCGCACCCAGGGGGTCTTCGGGGTCGGCAACCCCCGGGCCGAGTGGATGGTGATCGGGGAAGCGCCGGGCGCGGAAGAGGATCGGCGCGGCGAGCCCTTCGTCGGGCGAGCCGGCCACCTGCTGGATGCGATGCTGCGCGCGATCGGCCTCAGCCGCGCCGAGAACGTCTATATCGCCAATGTGCTCAAGAGCCGGCCGCCGAACAACCGCGATCCGCGCCCGGAGGAGGTCGGCGCCTGCCTGCCGTACCTCAAGCGCCAGATCGAGCTGGTGCGTCCGCGCCTGCTGCTCGCGGTGGGCCGGATCGCGGCCCAGAATCTGCTGGGGACGGAAGAGTCCTTGAGCCGCCTGCGCGGCCGGGTACATCGATTCGGCGAGCTGAACACACCCCTCGTGGTGACGTATCATCCCGCGTACCTCCTGCGCAACCCGGCGGACAAGCGCAAGGCGTGGGAGGACCTGAAGTTCGCGCGCAGCGTGTTCCGGCAACTGACGGCAGGCGTTCCCGAAGATGGCCACCGCTCCTGAGCTCTTCGAAGCCGCACCGGAAGTGGGTATCCGCCCCATGACGGAGGCGGACGTGGCGCAGGTATTCGCCATCGAGCGCGCTTCGTACCAGTTTCCCTGGAGCGAGGGCATCTTCCGCGACTGCCTGCGGGTCGGATATGTCTGCCGCGTGCTCGCGGCGGGCAGTCGGGTCATCGGGTACGGCGTGATGAGCGTCGGCGCCGGCGAGGCGCACGTGCTCAACCTTTGCGTGGCCGACGAGTGTCGCTGCCGCGGCCTCGGCCGGCGGATGCTGGTCTACCTGCTGGAGCGCGGCGCGGCCGCCGGGATGAGCGAGGCGTTCCTCGAGGTACGGCCATCCAACACCGCGGCGATCCGTCTCTATCTGGCGATCGGCTTCGAGCAGGTCGGCATGCGCCGCGGTTACTACCAGGCGGCGGGTGGCAGAGAGGATGCCGCGGTGCTGAGACTCTCCCTGCGCGGACGCCGGGCCGCCCGCAATATCTTTTGAAGGCGCTGGATCCGGGCTCCTGCCCGGCCCAGCGCTGCTTTGGGCAAAAAGCGTGGTTTTTGCCCAAAGCTCCGCCACCTGCGGCGGCGGGGCACGTCCGTGTGCCTGGGCGCACGATTACGGGCCGCTTCATGTATCGGGTAGACCGCAGATCGATGAATAACCACTACTGACGATTTCGACTCATGACTCAACTGACTGCCGAGATCAATCGGCGGCGGACGTTTGCGATCATCTCGCATCCCGACGCCGGCAAGACCACTCTCACCGAGAAGCTGCTGCTCTTCGGCGGCGCCATCCAGATGGCGGGCACCGTCA
>JASHVV010000341.1 GCA_030044385.1 Gammaproteobacteria bacterium | reverse complement strand
CCCTCCGGAGTGCCGAGCAGCGGTGAGGCCGTGAAGCCGTGATAGTAGACGTCGATCTGGAAGGGATTGCCGTCGCCCTCGCTCACATTGAGGCCGCTGAAGTTGTTGTTGAGATAGTCCACCACGTCCAGCGACTGCTCGCGCTGCAGGTCCGCGCCGGTCGCCACCTGGACGTCCGCCGGCACATCGTTGAGGGGCAGCCCGAAACCCTGCAAGGGTGCGTTGCCGATGATGAGGACCTGCGGCAGCTCCTGAACCGCCGGCGGGCTGGTGGTGGCGGTGGCGGCCGTATCGTCCGCATGGGCCGGCGGGATGCCGAGCTGCCAGCCGATGGCGCCGCTGCAGACGAGCCCTGCGAGGGCCGCGCCGAGATTCCGCCGCCCCACGGTCTTTCTGTCGGGATTCATCACGCTAAGGTGCAGATCCGGGCGCGGAGAGGGCAAGGGAGTTTTTCCCGATTGCGCGCGGCCGCGGCCCATCGATGCCGCTGCACCATTCCTGGAACAGACCCGCTCCGGGGCCTCGCCGGCCGCTCCCTGTCAGTCGGCGCCACCCTGTTGTCGCATCGTATGCTCGATGAGAAACTGGCGCTGGAGGAGGCCCGCGGGACTGTCCGGGATCTGCTGCAGCCACTGATCGAGTTGCCGCTCGCTCCCGGGCTTTTGCTTCGGCATCGTACGTGCCGCAACGAGCCTGCCGGTGTCGGGTCCGCGCCCCGTGCTCTTCGAGGGGTCCTCCGGCCCGGCGTTTGCCCGCTCCTGTCGCTGCGCATGCGCGACGGCCGCGGCGAATGCCGCATCGCGCCGCGCCTGACCGGGCGCCTCCTTGGAGCTGCCGCCGCGGCGCTCGGCCGTCGCTTGCGGCGCGTTGGGCTGTTGGCCGGAGCTGCCCGAATGACCGCTGTCCGCCCGAGAGCCGGTGCCCGCCATCCGGCCGCCGCCGGCGGACCGTGAGCTGCGGGCGCCCGGGCGGTGCGCTCCCGGTCCGTTCCGGGGCGACTGGCGCTGTTGCCGCAACACACGCTCGACCACGTCGCGGTTGTGGCGGACGTCCGCGTCGGCCGGAGTCAGCTTCAGTGCGGCATCGTAGGCCGCCAGCGCGGCAGGCAGTTGCCCGGATTCGGCGAGCGCGTTGCCGCGATTGTATTCGGACGCGGCATCGGCGAAGGGAGCGAGCAGCTTCGCTGCCTGACCGTACCGGCCCACTTGCAGGTCGGCGTAGGCTCGCCGCCGCGGATCGTGGAAGCGGGCGGCGGCCGGCGCCGGCTCGCCGGCATCGAGCATCGCCTGGCCTTGCTGGTCCGGCGTGCGCCAGAGGTCCGACCACGTGGTCGACCAGCCGTCGGCGCGCGCCGTGTCACTCATGACTCCGGCGCAGAAGAGTTGGGCCGCCGCCAATAGCACGACCCGCGGCAGCCGGCCGGCCGCGGCACGCGAGAGAGAGCAGCGGCGGCGGGAATGGCTCACGACGTCAGAACCGCTCCGCCATCAGCCAGGCGGCGGGTACGCTGAGCAACAAGGCGAGCGCCAGGGGCCAGTCGAACCATTCGGCCGCGGGCCGCAGCCAACGATCGTGCGCCGCGGTCGGCTCGAGCTGGTTGATCCTGCGGTAGACCGCTGCGAGCGCCTGGGGATTGGTGGCGCGGAAATACTCGCCGCCGGTGATGCTCACGATCTTCTTCAGGAGTGCGGCGTTGAGTCCGGTGTTGCCGTTGGTCGGCCCGAGGAGGGATGGCTGCTCGTCGGCCCCCACAGCGATCGTGAAGATGCGCAGCCGCGTCTGCGCCGCAATGCGCGCCGCCTCCAGCGGCGGGATGGCCCCGGCGTCGTTACCGCCGTCGGTGAGAAGTATGAGGACGGACTGCCGCACGGGGCTGCCGCGCGTGCGCTCACGCTGGCGCAGCTCCTTGATCGCAAGTCCGATGGCATCGCCGATCGCCGTCTGCGGGCCCGCGACGCCCACCATCGCCTTGTCCAGAAACTGGTGCACGGCCGCAAGATCGCTCGTGAGCGGCGCCTGCAGATAGGGACGCGTGCCGAAGAGAATGAGGCCGATCTGATCGCCGTGCCGCTGGTCGATGAAGCGCCCCGCGACGATTTGCGCGACTTCCAGCCGGCTCGCGCCGCCCATGTCCTGGGTGGCCATGGACCCCGAGCAGTCGATCGCCAACATGATCTCGCGGCCGCGCGTGGGCACCGGCAGCGGCTGGCCGAGCCACTGCGGGCGCATGGCGGCCAGCACCAGGAGCACCCAGGCCGCGGTCAGGAGCGCCTGCAGGCCGCGCGGCCGCGTCGCAGCAGCGGCAGGAGTCTCCACGGATGCGGCAAACGGCAGGTATACCGCCGAGCCGCCGGGTTCCGCGGCGCGACGCAGCCTGAGCATGACCCAGGGCAGCGGCAAGAGCAGCGCCATCCACGGCCAGGCCAGATGAAACATCATCGCCTCGGTGTCCTCGCGGCTCAACCACGGGCCGGCGGCTCGGGTTCCGCAAACATACGCCCGACTTCGGGCTTCAGCCAGCGCGCCGCCAGCGGCGGCACCAAGAGCAGACTGACGATCGTCGACGACACCAGGCCGCCGAGGATCACCACCGCCATCGGCCCCTCGATCTCGTGGCCGGGCTGACGGAGCTGGATCGCCACCGGCAGCAGCGCCAGCGCAGTCATGAGCGCGGTCAACAGCACGGGCGTCAGCCGCTCCTCGGAGCCGCGCAGCGCGGTTGCCAGCCCCCAGGTCTGGCCCTCGACCCGCACCAGGTGGTCGTAGTGCGACACCAGCAGGATGGTGTTGCGCGCCGCCATGCCGAACAGCGCCACGAAGCCGACCATTGCGCCCAGAGTCAACGTCGCGCCCGTCATCGCCGAGGCGGCGACACCGCCGATCAGCGTGCTCGGCAGCACCACCAACACCAGCGCCACGTGGCGCGCGTGGCCGAACGCCAGCGCCATCAGCAACACGATGAGAGCCAGCGCCGCCGCGGCGTGCAGGTAGAGCTGGTGTGCCGCGGCGACCTGCGCCTCGGCCGCGCCGCCGTACCGCAGATACACCCCGGGCGGCAGTCTCACCTGCGCGGCGATCGCCCGGCGTGCCGCCGCGGCGAAGCCGGTCTGGTCGGACGTGGTCGGATTCACGGTCACCACCTGGCGACGCAGTCCGTCGTCGTGCTCGATCAGGCTGCGTCCCGACACCACCTCGATCCGTGCGACCGCCGACAACGGCACCACCGCGCCGTCGGAACTGCGCAGCAGCAGCGCGCCTACCGCCTGCGGCGATGCCCCGGCGCCGGCGATGCGCACCGCCACCGGGATGGTGCGGTCGGACTGCGCGAGCTGGCCGACGATGGTGCCGTGGTAAGCCGCGTTGACCAGCTGCAGAACGTCGCCCGGCTGCAGTCCGTAGAGAGCCAGTTGCTCAGGCCGCAGTTGCACACTCAGCTCGGGTTGGCGCGGCGGGACCTGCAGGGCCACATCGCCGGCGTACGGCAGCCTCTGCAGCACCGCGGCGATCCGGGCCGCCACCGCGTCATCGGTATCCAGGTCGTTGCCGAATACACTGACGTAAAACGGCGAGCTCTCGCCGGACAGCGTCTCGCCGATGCGCTCGGCGAGCACCGAGTAGATCTCGGTGAGCTGGTTCGGGAAGTCCTCGAATACCTTGCGGATGGCCGCCTCGATCTGGTCCGGCGTGTAGCCCTGGGCGGGGTTGATGTGGATATCGAACTCGCTCTCGTTCGGCGCGTCCGGGTCCTGGCCGTTCACGGCGCGGCCGATCTGCTCCGCGACGCCGGCGATACCGGGGATCGCCTGCAGCCGCTTGGAGATCTGCTCGCCGACGCGGGTGGTCTCGCGCAGCGAGATGCCGGGGCGCAGGGTGGCGTGGGCGATCAGATAGTTCTCGCGGAAATCCGGCAGCAGCCGCTGACCGAACAGCGGCAGCAGCAGCGCGCCGGCGACTCCGGTGCCGAGCAGCAGCGCCAGCACTGCCCGCGGATGCCCGTAGAGTCTCTCGATCGTGCGCCGCTGGAAGCGCTTGCAGACGAGCAGGAAGCGAGCCTCGGCGGGCGGCTTGTGCTTGCGCATCAGCACCGCACACAGCGCCGGCGTGGCGCTCATCGCCACCAGCAGGGAGATGCCGACGGCGAGCAGGAAAGCCACCGAAAGCGGGCGGAAGAAGGCGCCCTGAATACCGGTGAGCATGATGATCGGCAGCAACGCCACCGCCACCGCGGTAGTGGCATAGAACACCGGTAACCTGACTTCCAGCGACGCGCCGACGAAGAGCTGGCGGGCGTCGAGCTCCGCCCCCGCCGCACCGGCGTTGCGACGTCTGCGGGTGATGTTCTCGACATCGATCACCGCGTCGTCGACCACCACGCCCAGCGCCACTACCAGGCCGCCGATGCTCATCGTGTTCAGCGACAGCCCGAACATCTCCAGGATCCACACCGTTGCGAGCAGCGACAGCGGTATCGACGAAAACGAGATCAGCGCGCCGCGCCAGTCACGCAAGGTCGCCAGCAGCAGGATCACCACCAGGACCGCACCGATCAGCAGCGACGCCCGCAGCCTGGTGAGCGCAGTCTCGATGAAGCTCGCCGGACGCAGCAGCGCGGGGTGGTAGATCACCCCCTCCTTTCTCAGCGCCGGGGCGAGCTGGTTCAGGCGCTGTTCCAGCGCGCGCGTCACGGTCAGGGTGTTGGCACCATACTGAGTCGAGGTCTCGACCAGAATGCCGGGCTGGTCGCCGATGATCGCGTCGCCGAAGCGCGGCGCCGAGGCGTCGCGCACGCTAGCGACGTCACCGAGCCTGATCGGCAGTCCGTCACGTGTTGCCAGCACCGCCTGCGACAGCGCCTGCGGCGTCGCACCAGGCGCCTGAGCGTGCAAGACGATACGCTGCGACGGCGTCTCGATATAACCGCCCCCGACCAGCTCCGTCGCGCGCCGCGTGGCGCGAAACACATCGTCCAGGGTCAGTCCGTCGGCCACCAGCTTCTGTGGATCTACCATCACCTGGCGCTCGCGCTCGGCGCCACCATACAGCATCACCTGCGCGACGCCGGGGACCGCGAGAATCTGCGGCTCGACGACCCAACGCACCAGCCCGCGTAACTGCACGGGCGTCAGCCGGTCGCTGGTGAAGCCGATGTGGATCAAATACTGCATCGACGATGACAGCGGCGACAGCAGTGGCGGACCGACGCCAGCCGGGAGGATGCCGGCGGCATCCGCCAGTTGCTCGGTGACCAGCTGGCGCTGCCGGTAAGGATCGCCGCGGCGGCTGAAAACAACCTGAACCGCCGACAGCCCCTGGCTCGAGGTCGAGCGCACCGCCTCGACATCCTCGGTGCCCGCCAGCAGGTCTTCCAGCGGCCGTGTCACCAGGGACTCGACCTGCTGCGCGTCGAGTCCCGGCGCCTCCGTCTGCACCAGCACCTGCGGCGGCGCGAAATCGGGAAACACGTCGAAGCGCGCGTTGAGCAGCGCGCCAAAACTCACGACGGCGATCAGTACGGACAGCGCGGTGACGATTCGCGGGTGCGCCAGCGAGGCGCGGACGATAGCGCTGAGCATCAGTCCTCGTCTTCCTCGGAAATGTTGCCCAGCCCCTGCAGCGACCACAACACGCCGGCGCCGTGGACGACGATGTGGTCATCGGTCCTGAGTCCGGTCACCAGCCAGCCGTGGCCGACTGGCTGCAGCACGGTCACCGGCAGCGGCGCGAATTGCGTCTCGCCGTCCTTCGTCTTGTCGGGCAGCACGTGGTAGACGTAGGCGCCCTGCTCTCCGTAGAGCAGGGCTCCGGCCGGCACCACGCTGCCGCCGCGGTGGCTGCCTTCGAGCGTCACGGGAAGCTGCGCGCCCGGTCCGAGGCCGGCTGGCGGATGCGTGATCTGCAGCAGCAGCCCGACGCTCTGCATCTGCGCCGCCGCCTGCGGCAGCGGCCCAAGCACGCGCGCCGGAACCTGGACACCGTCGACGTCGACCAGCGCGTGCTCCGGCATCGCACCCAGGCTGTG
>JASHVV010000340.1 GCA_030044385.1 Gammaproteobacteria bacterium | reverse complement strand
TCCACCGGCGCCGTCACGGGCGCGGGCTCCGCGGCGGCATCCGCCCCCCCGGGCCGCCGCTCGCGGGGCCGCCGGCTCGACCCCCGTTGAGACTCGAATCGCGATGCAGTTGTCAGTGCGCGGAGCAGCGGTTAGAGTTCGCCCTCGCATCCACCGATGCAGGCGGCGCGCGCCTTCGGCGACAGGCCCTCGAGGCGCCGCGACATTGAATTACACAGGGGGATTGAGCCCTATGCGCGCGTCAGCCCGGGAAACGGCGCGCGCGCGCAACCCGGATATACACCAGTCGGCGGACCGCACCGCCGGCGCGATCGGGTCCGGATGGGACCGCTTGCGGGCAGGTAGAAAGACGGTTACTTTGCACCGCTTACGTTTCGATCCGACAATTGCGGACTTGCAACAGCGACGCCTCGCCAGTTACTCATGAGCGCTTACGTACAAGACAATCAGCTATTCACACGCCGCACGGTCGTCCTCGGCGCCATCATCGCGCTGCATATCGCCATCATCTATGTGCTGGCGAGCGGACTGGCGACCAGAGCGATCCAGATGGTCGCGCCGCCGATCCAGACGGAGATCGTGCAACAGACCAAGCAGCAGCTGAAGCCGCCGCCGCCACCGCCACCCCAGCTGCAGCAGCAGCAGGTGCAGGTGCCGCCGCCGGTGATTCAGATCAACGTGCCGCAGGCGGCGCAGACGCATGCCATTACGATCGTCAAGAGAGTAGTGCGTGCGGCTCCGGCGCCGCCCGCTCCGGAGCGCATCACGCCGCTGCGCGCGATCGCGCGCGATTTCCCGTCGACCGATGACTACTACCCGGACGCGTCCCGCCGCCTCGGCGAGCAGGGCACCGCGCTCGTGAAGATGTGCATCGGCGCCGGCGGCCGGGTGGTCGGCGATCCGTCGATCATGAGGTCCTCCGGCAGCTCGCGCCTCGACCAGGCCGCGGTCCGGTACGCCAAGGCGACCTCCGGGCACTTCGATCCGGAGACCCGCAACGGCGTGGCCGTGACGATCTGCACGGCGCTGCCGATCAAGTTCCAGCTCACTGACTCTTTCTAACGGCCCCTGTCTCTCTCTCGTTTAGGTATCTCGTGATTCGAGGAATTTATGGGTAATCAAATTACTTCCGTCAACAACCCGTACGGCTTGGCCGGCATGTGGAACTCGGGCGATATCGTCGCCCGGGGCGTCATCATCCTGCTGCTCTTAATGTCGCTGATGTCGTGGTACATCATCCTGACGAAACTGTGGGATCAGCGCCGCCTGAAGCAGTCCGCGCGCGCCGCGGAGAAGCAGTTCTGGTCCGCTCCTTCGCTCAAGGATGGCGTCGAGCGCCTGAAGAAGGGCGATAACTTCCGTGCCATCGCCGAGGACGGGCTGCGCTCCGTGTCGCACCACGAGGGCCGCCTCACCGACCGCATCGACATCCATGAGTGGGTGACCATGTCGCTGCAGCGCTCGGTCGACCAGGTCAACAGCAACATGCAGAAGGGCCTGGGCTTCCTCGCCACCGTGGGCTCTTCCGCGCCGTTCGTCGGCCTCTTCGGCACGGTGTGGGGCGTCATGACCACCCTCATCACGATCGGCCTCTCCGGCCAGCCCAGCATCGACAAGGTGGCGGGCCCGATCGGCGGCGCGCTCATCATGACCGCGCTCGGCCTGTTCGTCGCGGTGCCCGCGGTGTGGGGCTACAACTGGCTGCTCGGCCGCAACAAGATCCTGCAGGACGCGCTGCGCAACTTCGCCGGCGACCTGCATGCCTACCTCGTCAGCGGAGCGCGTGTCAGCTCCGGCGCCGAGGTCGGCGGCGCGCGTCCGGCGGCCGCGCCGGCGGCCGCGGTCCGTAAGTGAGAGACAGAGCGAAATCACGAGAGTGCCGCCAGGCCGGCTCCGCGGATGCGCGGAGCCGGTCCTCCGGGGCCGGTTTGATTGATTTGACTGTGACTGATTCGATTCCGTGCGGCCGTGGCCGCGCGCGCGCTGTGTGGCGCGCGAGGAGCTTTTCACTATGGCGATGAATGTACAGAGCCCGGGCGACGAGCCGGGTGTGATGGCCACCATCAACACGACGCCGCTGGTCGACGTCATGCTGGTGCTGCTCATCATCTTTCTCATCACGATTCCGGTGATCACCCACACGGTGCCGGTCAAACTGCCGCACGCCACCAATATCCCGACGCAGACCAAGCCGCAGGACATCGTCATCGCGGTGGACGCGGTGGGCAATATCTACTGGGACAACAAGCAGGTCACCGACGACAACCAGCTGCTGACCATGATCGAGCAGCAGGCGATCAAGGTCCCGCAGCCGGACGTGCAAATCCGTGGCGACAGAACCGCCGCCTACAAGTCGATCGGCCACGTCCTCTACGAGCTGCAGCGCGGAGGAATGGTCAAGGTGGCCTTCATCACCGAGCCCAACCGTGCCGCGCTCGGCGTGCATTGAGGAGATCTGAAAGATGGCCATGAATGTGGGGGGCTCGAGCTCGGGCCCGATGTGCGACATCAACACGACGCCGTTGATCGACGTCCTGCTGGTGCTGCTCGTGACGCTCATCATCACCCTGCCGATCCAGACGCACGCGGTGAAGCTCGATCTGCCGCAGAACAATCAGCCGCCGCCGCAGAACGTGCAGCCCGAGGTGATCGACCTCGAGATCGATTTCGACGGCACGATCGTCTGGAACGGCACGCCCGTGACCTTGCAGCAGCTCGACGGCTACTTCGCCAGCGAGTCGACCAAGGATCCGCAGCCGGAAATCCACCTGAGCCCGGACGGCATGGCCAAGTACGACGTCGTGGCCCAGGTGCTCGCCTCGGCGCAGCGCAACCGGATGGAAAAGATCGGGTTCGTCAACACTTCGCAATTCTCCGAATAGCGGCTCGAGAGCAGTGAATCACTCCATGAGAGACGATGTCATGAAGGTCAAAGGCAAGTTGGTTGCGGCGATTGCCGTCGGCGCGTGCGTCGCGGGTCTCGCCGGGATTGCTCCGGCTCTGGCGAAGGAGCCCGCGCATACGGTCAGCGCCGCCATCGGCAAGCCGCTGCGGGCGGCGCAGGACGATCTGAAGAAAGGCGACTACAGCGGCGCGCTGGAGAAGCTGAACGAAGCCGAGGCGCTGCCGAAGAAGAGCCCGTACGAGGAGCACCTCATCCACGAGATGAAGGGCTACGCCGACGTGCACACCCACGATTACGCCGCTGCGGCCAAGGAGCTCGAGCCGGGCCTGACCGACGGGTTCCTCGATCCGTCGCAGCTTCCGCAGCGCACCGTCGCCCTCGCGCAGCTCAACTACCAGATCAGGAATTACGACAAGGCGATCCAGTACGGCCAGGAGGCGATCGACAAGGGCTGGGCGGATGCGCAGATGCCGACTCTGGTCGGGCAGGCGTACTACCTGAAGTCCGACTGGAAGGGCACGGAGCGCTTCGAGAGGGCGCAGGTCACCGCCGAGGAGAAGAAGGGCGTGGCCCCCAGCGACACGTCGCTGCAGCTGCTGCTGAGCTCGTGCCTGAAGATGAACGACGATGAGTGCGAGAACAACGCGCTGCAGGAGCTGGTGGTCTATCACCCGAAGCCGGAGTACTGGCAGCAGCTTCTGTATGACATGTTCAAGACGGTCAAGAGCGACAGCAACCTGCTGCAGACGTATCGTCTCGCTGAAGAGGTCGACGTGCTGAAGCGGCCCGACGACTACACCGACTTCGCGCAGCTCGCCATCGAGGCCGGCTCGCCGGGCGAGGCGGAGCAGATCATCACCAAGGGGATACAGAACAACATCTTCCCGGATGCCCGCACGCAGGGTAAGGCGCAGCGCCTCCTGGCGGATGCCAAGAGGGCCGCGGCACGCGATCAGGCGACGCTGGGCAAGAGCGCCGAGGAAGCCGCACTGTCCAGCACCGGACAGCAGGACTACGGCCTCGGGCTCGCCTACTACGGCTATCAGCAGTACGACAAGGCCATCCAGGCGCTCACGCAGGGCATCGCCAAGGGCGGTCTCAAGAGCCCGCCGGAAGCGGAGCTGCTGCTCGGCATCGCGCAGCTGAAGTCGGGCGACAGGGCCGCAGCCCTCAAGTCGTTCAAGTCGGTCAAGGGCAATCCGACGCTGCAGCGCCTGGCGACCCTGTG
>JASHVV010000339.1 GCA_030044385.1 Gammaproteobacteria bacterium | reverse complement strand
GTGGTGCACCACGTCCGCTTTCCGGTGAATGCGGTCATGGGTATTTATGCGCGGGAGACGGGGGAGGGGATGATGTTCGCCGAGCAGGATGGGGGGCCGGAGACACCTCCGCCCTCGTCAGGGCCTACACCTTCTGAGGAAGGGGGAGGCGGTCCCAAGCGGCCGCAACTTCGGGTCGTCAAATAGCGGGTTTGCGGCTCCGGGCCGTGCGTGCCAATGTCTTTGCCGCGGGGACGCCGTGAATCCGGTTGCGCGGGCTCGCGCCCGCTCACTGATCCCTGGAGGCTCGCTTCCGTCATCCCTGACTCCAGACGCCCCGCGGCAAAGACATTGGCACGCGCGGCCCTCTCTTACTCGTAGCCCGAAAGCGATCCGTTAAGCGGCCCCGGGCCGTTCCCGGGGCCGCGGCGTGAATCCCTGTCACAGGGCGCGCTCGCGCAAATCGCCGGGAGCGATTTGCGCCAATCTAAGGAGGGAGCCGGCCTGTAAGCCGGGTTCTGTCTAGAGCAATCATTCCTCTAGGGTCCACGTCGCCGTGGACCTCGAGCGGCCTACCCGGAAGCGCGCGCGGATCGGCGCTGCGCGCTCTGTTGCCAGAGCCCGCTGCTTCCCTATTTGGCCTTGCTCCAGGTGGGGTTTGCCATGCCAGCTCTGTTACCAGAACCGCGGTGCGCTCTTACCGCACCGTTTCACCCTTGCCGTCCCTCGCGGTTTTAGCCACGAGAGCTTGGGCGGTCTGTTCTCTGTTGCACTTTCCGTGGGCTCGCGCCCCCCAGGCGTTACCTGGCACCTGATCCGCCGGAGCCCGGACTTTCCTCCCCCCCGACCCATGTCGAGGCAGCGATTGCCCGGCCGGCTCCCCGCCGCGATCTTACCCGTAAGAAGAGGGGACTTGGCTGTAAATGCGCCCTCCGCGGGGCGTCTGGAGCCAGGTATGGCGGAAGCGAGCCTCCAGGGATCAGTCGAGCGGGCGGCAGCCCGCGAGACCGGATTCACGGCGTCCCCGCGGAGGGCGCATTTACAGCCGAGGCCCCGGACATCGAGTCATCGAGTCTCTTCAGAGTGCCGCACCGCGAGCGCATAGGCCTCGCTACGTGTGGCACCTGTAAGCTGTGCCGCGATTGCGGCTGCTCTGCTGGGCGACAGCTCCTTGGAAAGCAAATCCACCGCCCGCCGCAAAAGGGCCGTATCGACTCCGGCAGCTGCGGGCGTGGCGCCTGCCACCACGATCGTGATCTCGCCGCGCTGGAAGTTATCTTCGGTCGCGGACCTTTGCGCCAGGTCCGCGAGAGTGCCGCGGTAGATCGTCTCGTGGGCCTTGGTCAGCTCGCGCGCGACCACGGCGCGGCGGTCGCCGCCGAGCTCTGCCGCAAGATCGGCGAGGGTTGCGGCGATGCGGTGCGGCGCCTCGAAGAAGACGAGCGTGCGCGGCTCGCCGGCGAGCTGCGACAGATGCGTACGCCGCTCGCGCTCGCGCGCCGGCAGAAATCCCTCGAAGCAGAAGCGGCTGACGGGCAGTCCCGCGACGGCCAGCGCCGTCGTGATGGCGGACGGCCCCGGGATGGCCTCGACATCGATGCCGGCGTCGGCCGCGGCCCGCACGAGCTCATAGCCCGGGTCGGACAGAAGCGGGGTGCCGGCGTCGCTGACCAGCGCGATCGTCTCTCCGCCGGCGAGCCGCGCCAGGATCTCCGGCACGCGCTGGGTCTCGTTGTGCGCGTGCAGCGACAGCAGCGGCCGGGCGATGCCGAGCGCCTGCAGCAGCGCGCCCGTATGGCGCGTGTCCTCCGCCGCAATGGCGGCGGCGCTCTCGAGCGCCTGACGGGCCCGCGCGCTCACGTCACCCATGTTGCCGATCGGCGTCGCGATGACTTGCAGCCGACCTGGTGGCTTGCCCACTATAATCCTCTCCCCATGCCGCAAATGAGAGCACGCTCCCCTATCCTGGCTGCGCTCGGCGCAGTCACTTTAGTCCTCGCGGGCTGCGTCGTCGCTCCGCGCGGTCCCGCCCCGTCGGCCGGGCAGGCCGCGGAGCTCGCCCGGCAGGGAAATCCGGCCGGCGCCGCCCGGATGTACGAGACGCTGGCGAATGAAAGCCAGGGCGCGCAGCACAACGGCTTCGCGCTCCAGGCGGCACAAGCTTATCTTGCGGCGCGGCGGCCCGACGAGGCGGCGAGCGCTCTGGATCTCCTCGCTGCGCCGCTCACGGCCGGCGAGGCCTTCGACCGCGCGCTCATCACGGTCCGCATTGCATTGCAGCGCGGCCAGGCGGCGCAGGCGTGGAAGCTCATGGAGACGCTCGCCGTGCCGCAGCAGCGGGGACAGGCCAGCCGGTACTTTGGCCTGAGGCAGCGCACCGCATTCGCCGCGGGGGACCTGGCTGCCGGGGTCGAGGCGGAAATGCAGCTCGAGCATTGGCTGCTCAATGCCGCGGCCGTGCAGAAGAGCCGCGCCTCGCTCCTCGACGACTTGCGGGACGCGTCGGAGCGCGGGGTCATCGCTCGGCCCGCGGCCGAGCAAAGCCCCGTCATCCGGGGTTGGCTCGAGCTGGCGCCGCTCGCGGCGGAGGCGGCGCACAACCCGACCGCAGCGAATGCCGATCTGACCGCGTGGCTGTCGAATCACCCGGGTCATCCCGCCGCCGAGATCGTCCGCATCCAGCTCCTCGGCGAGCAGCCGCAGCCGCTCGCGGCGCAGGCGCATATCGCCCTGCTGCTGCCGATCACGGGCTCGGCGGGTCCCGAGGCCGCCAGCGTCCGTGACGGCTTCCTCACGGCCTACTACCAGGCGCCGGTGCAGCAGCGACCCGTCGTGCGGATCTACGACACCGGCAGCGGACAATCCATCGCAGATGTCATTGCCGCTGCGACCCAGGCGGACGCCGACATCATCGTGGGACCCCTGATGCGGCAGGCCGTGGCGGCGGCGGCGGCCGACCAGACGCAGCGCCCACCGCTGCTGGCGCTGAATTTCCTGCCGCAGGGCATGCGGGCGCCGCCGCTATTCTTTCAGTACGCCCTCTCGCCTGTGGAGGAGGCGCAGCTGGCGGCCCGCCGCGTTCTGAGCGACGGCCTCCGCTCCGGTGTGGTGATCGTGCCGGCGGGAGAGTGGGGCTCGCGCGTGCTCGCCGCCTTCACGCAGACGCTGCAGAGCGGCGGCGGCACCGTACTCGCCAGCACCATGATCGACCCCACGGCAGCGGACTACTCGGACGCGCTCAAGCAGGTGCTGGGCATCGACCAGAGCCGCGACCGGCTGGATACCTTGGAGTCCCTCCTCGGCACGCGCCTGCAGTTCGTGCCGCGGCGCCGGGAAGATATCCAGTTCATCTTCTCGCCGGCGTGGCCGGGCATCGAGCGCCTGCTGCAGCCGCAACTGCGGTTCTACTACGCCGGCGGCATCCCGACCTATGCCACCTCCGACGCGTTCGATCCGGATCCGCGCGCCAACCAGGACCTCGACGGCCTGATGTTCCCGGCCATGCCGTGGATGCTCGGCAGCCCGCTGGCCGAGGCCGTGCAGTCGGCGGCCGGCCAGGCGTGGCCGGTCGGCGGTCCTGACCGGGGGCGGCTGTTCGCCTTCGGGTTCGATGCCTATCGGCTCGCGGAGGCGCTGCAGCAGAACTCGGCCCCATCGGCGCTGGATGTCGCCGGGCTCACGGGAGGGCTGACTCTCGGTCCCGATGGGCGCGTTCAGCGCCAGCTCGTCTGGGCCCAGCTTCGCGGCGGCGAGATTACCCCGCTTCCCAGCCCACCCGGGTCGTGACCGCTCTCACGTGGCGGCAGCGGCTCGGGAATCGGGCCGAGGACGCCGCGGTCTCCTACCTCGAGGGGCAGGGCGCGGTCATTCTCCTCAGGAATTACCGCTGCCGCTGCGGCGAGCTCGATATCGTCGCCCGGCTCGACGAGGGCGAGCTGGCGATCGTGGAGGTCCGCACGCGCTCATCGCAGGCCTACGGCGGAGCCGCGGCGAGCGTTGACGCCGGCAAGCGACAGCGGCTGATCCGGACCGCGAGCCGGCTCCTGCAGCAACGGCAGGATCTTGCACGGCTGCGCGTGCGATTCGACGTCATCGTCGTTTCCGATCCCTTCGACGACGCCCGCATCGAGTGGATCAAACACGCATTTTCGGCCTGAAAAGCCCCCCGCCGCAGCCGGGATAACCTACTGGATAAGGTTGTCCCGGCAAGCTGCTGATTGCTAAGACGAATGGCTCCGCGGCACTGTTTGAACCGCTGGTCGGTTCTACATAACTCCCTGTGATTGCGACAAATTTCTCACTTTTTCAATTGACATAGCGCGGCCGCGATTTCTATAGTGGCAAGGAGTGGGAGAAAGTGGGAGGAGATGGGTAGATCCCTCGCACAAGGTATGTTTCGCGGCGCCACAAAAGTCACGCTGGATGAGAAAGGCCGGATGGTCATGCCCACCCGTTATCGGGAGCAGATCATCGAGCGTGCCCAGGGGAAGCTCGTGGTCACCGTGGATCGGGACCGCTGCCTCCTCATCTATCCGCTGCCCGAGTGGGAGCTCATCGAGGCCAAGCTGATGAGCCTGCCGACCCTGCATGCGCAGGCGCGGCGGCTGCAGCGCCTGATGGTCGGACATGCGAACGACCTCGAGCTCGATGGCCATGGCCGCATTCTACTGCCGCCGGAACTGCGCGAGTTCGCGGAGCTCGAGCGGCTCGGCATGTTGATCGGTCAGGGCAACCGCTTCGAGCTTTGGAACGAGACGCGCTGGAGCGAGCGGCTCGATGAGATGTTGAAGAGCGAGGAGGCTGCGACGGACCTGCCGTCGGAGCTCGACTCGCTGTCGTTGTAAGAGATCAGGGGCATGGTCGAGCACATCCCGGTGCTCGCAGATGAAGCGCTCGGGGCCTTGGCCCTCGAGGCGGACGGTTACTATGTCGATGCGACGTTCGGGCGTGGCGGTCATACGGCACTTTTACTCCAGGCCCTGGGTCGAGAAGGCCGCGTGCTCGCGATCGACCGGGACCCGGAAGCCATCGCGGCCGGCAGCCGGCGCTTTGCCGGCGAAGTGCGGCTTGCGCTCGTGCATGCGTCGTTTGCCGACGTTGGTGCGCTCGTGCCGGCTCACTCGGGCGGCCGCCCTTGCCGGGGTGTTCTGCTCGACCTTGGCGTTTCCTCGCCGCAGCTCGACGACCCGGCGCGCGGCTTCAGCTTCCGGGCCGACGGTCCGCTCGATATGCGCATGGACCCGACACGCGGGGAGCCGGTGTCCGCGTGGCTCGCTCGTGCGAGCGTCGACGAGATTCGCGAGGTGATTTCTACTCTTGGTGAAGAGCGCTTCGCGCGCCGCGTGGCGCAGGCGATCGTGGCGGCGAGGCGCGAGCGGCCGATCGAGCGGACGCGCGAGCTCGCGGAGCTGGTCGCGCGCGCCGTGAGGACGCGGGAGCCGGGTAAGCATCCTGCCACCCGCACATTCCAGGCACTGCGGATGCATGCCAATGATGAGCTGGGACAACTCGAGAAGGCGCTTGCCGGCGCAGTCGACTCGCTCGCTTCCCACGGACGCCTCGCGGTCATCAGTTTTCATTCTCTCGAGGACCGTCTGGTCAAGCGCTTCATGCAGCGTGAATCGCAGCTCGATCCGGCCGCCGCAGAGCTGCCGATCGTGCCGCCGCAGCTCACGCCGCGCCTGAAGCTGATCGGCCGCAAGACCCGTCCGGGGCCGGAGGAAGTCGCGCGCAATCCTCGTGCGCGCAGCGCGCTGCTGCGCGTCGCGGAGAAAGCGGTATGAGGACTGCCGCCACGACACTGGGCCTTGCGGTCGCGGCGCTTTGGCTCGCGGTGCTGCTGTCGGCCGCGGGCGCGGTCTACTGCAAGTTCCGCGCGCGTCAACTCTTCATCCAGCTCGAGCAGCTGAGCACGCAGCGCGACGATCTGGATATCCAGTGGGGCCAGCTGCAGCTCGAGCAGAGTGCCTGGTCCACGCACGCCTTCGTCGAGAGCGTCGCCGGCAAGAAGCTGCACATGAGCATGCCGGCGCCGCAGGACATCGTGATCGTCCGTCCATGAGGACGCGCAGCGCAAAACACGCCTCCCCCCGCTCCTTCCGCTGGCGGGCGTATTTTCTCGCGGGCGGCCTCATCCTCATCGCCGGCGGCCTGCTCTGCCGCGCGATCGACCTGCAGCTGTTCGAATACTCCTTCCTGTCGGAGCAGGGCGACGCGCGCTTCACGCGCATCGTCGACATTGCGGCGCACCGCGGCACCATCACCGACCGGTACGGCGAGCCCCTCGCGGTCAGCACGCCGGTCGATTCCATCTGGGTGAACCCGAAGCAGATCGCGCTCGCGGGCGAGCAGATCCCGCGTCTCGCGGCCGCGCTGCAGGTCAATCCCCAGGAGCTCGCGCGCCGCATCACCAGCAATCTCGATCGCGACTTCCTCTATGTGGCGCGCCAGCGTCAGCCGGCGGAAGCGGCGCGGATCAAGGCGCTCGGCATTCCGGGCGTGTACCTCTCCCGCGAGTACCGCCGGTACTACCCGGCCGGCGAAGTCACCGGCCAGCTCATCGGCTTCACCAACGTCGACGATCAGGGCCAGGCCGGGCTCGAGCTGGCGTACGATCCGTCGCTCACCGGCATCGACGGCGAGAAGCGCGTCATCCAGGATCGCTTCGGCCGCATCGTTCAGGATGTCGAGAGCATCCGCCCCGCGCGCCCCGGGCGCGATCTCGTCCTGTCGATCGACCTGCGCATCCAGTATCTCGCCTATCGGGCATTGAAGGCGCAGGTGGCGGAGCAGAAGGCCCGCTCGGGCTCGATCGTGGTGATCGACATCGCCACGGGCGAGGTGCTCGCCATGGTCGATCAGCCCGCCTTCAATCCCAACGACCGCGACCAGATGTTGCCGCGCCTCTACCGCAACCGCGCGGTGACCGACATCTTCGAGCCGGGCTCGTCCATGAAGACCTTCTTCGTCGCCGCCGGGCTGATCTCCGGCCGCTACGACGATCGATCCATCATCAACACCTCGCCGGGCTTCATCAAGGTGGACGGCCACACCTTCACCGACGAGCACGACTGGGGGTCGATCGATCTGGCCATGATCCTCGCCCATAGCTCGAATGTCGGTATCGCGCACGTCGCCCTGTCGCTGCCGCCCAAGCTCATCTGGACGACGCTGCACGGATTCGGATTCGGGCAGCTGGCGACCGACGGCTATCCGGGAGAATCGGCCGGACTGCTCACGCCCTACGAGCGCTGGCGGACGATCGACATCGCCACCATGGCGCATGGCTACGGCATCGCCGTGACCGCGCTGCAGCTCGCCCATGCTTACGCCACGATCGGGGCGTACGGCATCGAGCGGCCGCTCTCGTTCCTGCGCGTCGACTCGCCGCCGCCGGGCAACCGCGTCATGAGCGCGCGCCTGAGCCGCGAGCTCATCGGGTTGATGCGCGCGGTGATCTCGCCCGAAGGCACGGCGCCGACCGCGGCCATCCCGGGGTACAGTGTCTCCGGCAAGACCGGCACCGCCTGGAAGGCCGACGACGGCACCTATCAGGAGCACGATTTCACGGCGGTGTTCGCCGGCGTGGCGCCGGCCAGCGCTCCGCGCCTCGCGGCGGTGGTCGTCATCAACGATCCGCAGAACGGCCTGCACCAGGGCGGTGACGTGTCGGCGCCCGTGTTCTCCGCGGTGGTCGGCCGGGCGCTTCGCCTGATGGCGGTGGCGCCCGATGAGCCGGTGGAGCAGACCGAGGATCTGAAGGTGGCGTCGCTGCAATGACCGCCGCCGGCATTCCAACACCCCCGTATCGCGCGCGGCTCGCGGAGATCGCCGCCGGGCTGGTCGATGCGCCGGCGGCGCTCGAGGTCAGCGACATGACTCTCGACTCGCGCGCGGTGAGTCCCGGAACGCTGTTTCTCGCCTGCCGCGGCCGCGGCCGCCACGGGGCGGAGTTCGTCGGCGAAGCGGTGGCGCGCGGCGCCCGCGCGGTGCTCTACGAGCCGTCCGCCGGCGCCCGCGAGCGGGTCGAGGCGGGTGTCAGAGGGACTCCCGCCGCCGGCGGCAGCGCGCGGGAAGTGTTCGTCGCTCCTCTGCCGCAACTCTCCCGGCACGCCGGCATCATCGCCGACCGGTTCTTCGGCCGGCCGTCGCAGGCGCTGACGGTCGCCGGCATCACCGGCACGAACGGCAAGACGACCTGCGCCTGGCTGCTCGCGCAGGCGTTGAGCCACTGCAACCGTCCGGCCGCCTACATGGGCACCATCGGGTTCGGGTTCCCGGACGCGCTGGCCGCCACGGAGAACACCACCGCCGACGCGATCTCCGTTCACCGCCGTCTCGCGGCGATGCGGGCGCTCGGCGCCGAGGCCGTGAGCATGGAAGTGTCCTCGCATGCGCTCGATCAGGACCGGGTGGCGGGTGTGCGCTTCCATACCGCGGCATTCACCAATCTGACGCGCGATCACCTCGATTACCACGGGACGATGGCCGCCTATGCCGAGGCCAAGGCGCGCCTCTTCGCCTGGCCGGGTCTGGCGGCGCGGGTCATCAATGTCGATGACGAGCTCGGCGCGCGGCTCGCGCTGCAACTCTCCGAGGCGCAGCTGGTCGTCACGACGCGCCGCACCGCGCCAAGCGTCACATCGCCCGGCGCGAGCGAGGTACGCGCATTGCGCGTCGAAGCCGCCGTGTCGGGCCTCCTCATCGACGTGGAAACCAGCTGGGGCGCGGCGAGACTGGACGTGCCGCTGATCGGCGATTTCAATGCCGACAACGCGCTCACCGTGCTTGCCGTGCTGCTCGCGTGGGGCATTCCGCTCGCACGGGCGGCCGCGGCGCTCGAGTCCTGCCGGGCTGCGCCGGGACGGATGGAAGCCTTCGGCGGGCGCGGCGGCGCGCCGCTCGCCATCGTGGACTATGCCCACACGCCCGATGCGCTGGCCAAGGCGCTGCGTGCCGCGCGCCGGCACTGCCGCGGACGGCTGCGGGTCGTCTTCGGTTGCGGCGGCGACCGCGATCCGGGCAAGCGCCCGATGATGGGCG
>JASHVV010000338.1 GCA_030044385.1 Gammaproteobacteria bacterium | reverse complement strand
TCCCCCATGACCCGGCGTTGCGGCCTGGCGCTGCATCGGGCCGGAGTGCCCCTTCTCATCGTGAACCGGACGCTGGCGCCCGCCGCGGAATTTGCCGCGAGCGTCGCCGGCCGCGCCATGCCTCTCGAGCAGTTCCGGGAGCAACCCGAGGCCGTCGCCGCGCTGGTCCTCGCCGCTGGGGGCGGTGAGCCGGTGCTCGCCGGCCGATCGCTGCAGCGGCTCGCCGAAGGCGCGCGGCACGTCCCGCAGGCGGCGTCGGAGCCACCCCAAACCCGTGCGCCGCTCGCCGTGGATTTCGGAGTGCCGCCGAATGTCGATCCCGAGGAAGCCGTCCGCGCCGGCATCATCAGAGTCGGAATGAGCGATCTCGTGCAGGAGGTGCAGGCGCGCCGCACGACCGAGCTGCTGCGCCTCGCGCCCGTGCGCGCCGCCATCGACGAGCGGCTGGCGCGTCTGCGCGATGAGATGGCGACGCGGGCGATCGGCTCGCGGCTCGCGGAGCTGCGCGGCGCCTTCGAGCGCATCGCCGCGGACGAGCTCGAGCGGGCGCTGGCGCAGGAGCTGCGCGGCCTGCCGGCGGATCAGCGCGCAGCCGTTCAGCAACTGACCTCCCGGCTGGCGCGGCGTCTGGCGCATTTGCCGATCGCCGGCATGCGCGCGGCGGCGGCCCACGCGAGCCCGGATGTCATCGACGCATTCTTCCGGGAAGCCCGCCTGCATCGCGCGACGCGCACGGCCGCCACCCCCGAGACGGCCGAAGCGCCCCCGGAAAACCCACTACCATAGGAACCGTGATGAGCCATTCCCCAAAGGGCAGCGCCGGCGCTTCGTACCAGCACTCGGAGCAGCTCTATCAGCGCGCCAGCCGCGTCATCCCCGGCGGCGTCAACTCGCCGGTGAGAGCCTTCCGGGCAGTGGGCGGCACACCGCTCTTTTTCGCCAGCGGCGCCGGGGCGTATCTCACGGACGTCGACGGCCGGCGCTATCTCGACCTCGTCTGCTCCTGGGGCCCGCTGATACTCGGTCATGCGCACCCGGCGGTGGTCGAGGCGGTAGCGCGGGCTTGCAGACAGGGGACGACGTTCGGCGCACCGTGCCCTGCGGAAGTCGAGCTCGCAGAGCGCGTGGTCGCGTCATACCCAGGCATCGAGCAAGTACGTCTTGTGTCCTCCGGCACAGAAGCCGTCATGAGCGCCATCCGCCTGGCACGCGCGTTCACGGGTCGCGATCTCATCGTCAAGTTCTCCGGTTGCTATCACGGCCACGCGGATCACCTGTTGGTGGCGGCCGGCTCGGGCCTCGCCACCTTTGGCCGGCCCTCCTCCGCCGGCGTCCCGGAAGCGTTCACCGCCTGCACGCGCGTGCTGCCGCTCGATGACGAAGCGGCCGTCGCGGCACTCTTCGCCCGCGAGGGCGAGCGCATCGCGGCCGTGATCATCGAGCCGGTGCCGGCCAATCACGGGCTGCTGCCGCAGCGGCCGGAGTTCCTCGCGACTCTGCGCGCGCTCACCCGCCGGCACGGCACGCTGCTCATTTTCGACGAAGTCATCTCGGGGTTTCGCCTCGCCCGCGGCGGCGCGGCGCAGCGGCTGGGGATCGTCCCCGACCTCGCCACCTTCGGCAAGGTGATCGGCGGCGGCATGCCGGTCGGCGCCTTCGCCGGCCCGCGCAACGTCATGGCGCGGCTCGCGCCGGACGGCGATACCTATCAGGCGGGCACGCTCTCGGGCAACCCGGTGGCCATGGCGAGCGGCATCGCCACGCTCGATGCGCTCGCCGCCGGGAACGGGTGGGCGAAGCTCGAGGCGCTGGGGCTGCAGCTCGAGCGGCTGCTGCAGCCGGTGCTGCAGGAGGCGCCGTTTCCCCTGGAGCTGGTGCGCGTGGGATCGCTCTTCTGGCTGTCGCTGCACGCGAGCGGCGCGCCGCGCACCGCGGCGGCGCTGCCGCAGCCGGCGGCGGACCGGTTCGCCGCGCTCTTTCACGCCATGCTGGCCGAGGGCATCTACCTGCCGCCGTCGGCTTACGAAGCCTGCTTCCTCTCGCTCGCCCACGAGGGCGCGGACCTGGAGCGCCTGGCGCAGGCGCTGCGCCGGGCGCTCGCCGGCCTGCGGTGAGAGCCTGTCGATGAAGGCACCGCGAGTATTCCAACTCACCGCGCTCGCCCTGGTGCTGGTGTCGGCCGTGCAGGTCGGCTGGTGGCTGTTCGACCAGCACCGCCTGGCGGTCGAGAAGCTCCACGAGATGCAGCAGATCTACGCGCAGCAGGTCGTTGCCGCGCAGGCCCTGCTCGAGGCAGGGGTACCCGCCGGGCGCGTCCGCGCCTTGTTGCCGGACATCGTCGTGACCGGCCAGCGCGCAGCGCTCTCTGCCGACGTCGACGGTTATCTCCGTGCCGAGGAGCGGCGGCGCATCGCGCAGTATGCGTGGGAAAGCTCCTTTTTCATCATCGCCCTCGCGGCCTGTATCGCGGTGATCGCGGGCGCACTGCGCGCGGAAGCGCGCGTGATCGAGGAGCAGGAGAGCTTCCTCGCGCTGGTGTCGCATCAGTTCAAGACGCCGCTCGCCAGCCTGCAGCTCTCGCTCGAGACCATGGCCCTGCGGCCGCTCTCCCCCGAGCAGTCGCGAACCCTGATCGAGCGCATGCTGTCGGACGTCGCACGGATGGAAGGCATGGTGACCCGGATCCTCGAGAGCATCCGTCTCGACCGGGGCCGGGTCGAATTGCGCCGCGAGCCCATCGATCTCGCCGGCGCGGTGGCCAGGGTGATCGCCGGCTGCGCGGAGCGCGCCGCCCAGGAGCGCATCACCGTCCGCGGCGACATCGAGCGCGGGCTGGTCGTGATTGCCGATCCGCTGGCGCTCGATGTCATCCTGCGCAACCTGCTCGAGAACGCGCTCGCGGCGGTCGCGCCGCTGGGCGGCGGCAGCGTGGCGTTCACCGGCCGCCGAGCCGGCGGTGAGGTTGAGCTCGCGATCCGCGACAGCGGCGTCGGCTTCAGACCTGCCGACGCTCCGCGGCTCTTCCACAAGTTCACGCGCCTCCATCCCGGCGGCGGCGGCAGCCGCTTCGGCACCGGTCTCGGCCTCTACATCGTGCGGCGATTGATGCAACTGGCCGGGGGCCGCGTGGGCGCGCAGAGCGGGGGCGTCGGCCAGGGCGCGGAATTCGTGCTCACGTGGCCGGCAGCCGGGCCGCAGCAGCAGGTGCCCGCAGACGCTGACGAGGGCGCGGCGCTTGCGGAGCCGGCGGCGCGGCGGGAGCACCCATGACCGTCCCCGCCGAGCACACGCGCCGCATCCTCGTCGTGGAGGACGACCCGCATCTCGGCGCCGGTGTCGTCGAGAACCTGCGCGCGGAGGGCTATGAGGTCGATTCCGTCGCCGACGGGCAGCGGGCCCTCGAGTGGCTGACGGGAAACGCCTGCGGCCTCGTGCTGTTGGATGTCATGTTGCCGGAGCTGGACGGCTTCACCGTCTGCCGGACGCTGCGCGAGCGCGGCGACAACACCCCGGTTCTCTTCCTCACCGCGCG
>JASHVV010000337.1 GCA_030044385.1 Gammaproteobacteria bacterium | reverse complement strand
TCGAGCCGGCGGCCCCGCGAGCGGCGGCCCGGGGGGGCGGATGCCGCCGCGGAGCCCGCGCCCGTGACGGCGCCGGTGGAGGCGCTGCCCACCAGGCGGGCGTACTTGGCCAGCACTCCCGTGGTGGCGAAGGGCTGGCGCGGCTTCCACGCCGCCCGGCGCCGGCGCAGCTCCGCCGCGGAGATATCGGCCCGGATCTCCCGCCGCACCGCATCGAGGGTGATCTGGTCCCCGTTGCGCAGCAGTCCGATGGGGCCACCCACGGCCGCCTCGGGCGCAATATGTCCGACCACGAAGCCATGGCTGCCGCCGGAGAAGCGCCCGTCGGTGATCAGCGCGACCTTGTCCCCGAGGCCGCGGCCGACGATGGCGCCCGTGGGACTCAGCATCTCGCGCATGCCCGGCCCGCCGACCGGACCCTCGTTGCGAATCACGACCACATCGCCTGCCCGCACACGCCCGGAAAGAATGGCCGCGGTCGCCTGCTCCTCGCCGTCGAACACCCGGGCGGCGCCGCTGAAGCTCTCGCCTTCCTTACCGGTGATCTTGGCAATCGCCCCTTCGGGAGCCACGTTCCCGTACAGAACGACGAGGTGGCTCTGCTTCCTGAGCGGCTGCGACAGCGGCCGCACGATGTCCTGCGAAGCAATATACGTACCTGATTCAGCGAGATTTTCCGCCAGCGTCCGCCCGGTCACGGTCAGGCAATCGCCGTGCAGCAGCCCGCCCTCGAGCAGCATCTTCATGAGCGGTTGGATACCCCCGATGGCCACGAGCTCGGACATCAGGTAGCGGCCGCTGGGCTTCAGATCCGCGAGCACCGGAACTCTCCTCCCTATTCGAGTGAAATCATCGAGATGAAGTTTCACTTTCGTATCGTGCGCGATGGCGAGCAGGTGCAGCACGGCATTGGTCGAGCCACCGAGGGCGATCACCACGGTGATCGCGTTCTCGAACGCCCGGCGCGTGAGGATGTCGCGCGGCCGGATGCCCTGCTCGACCAGCGCCACGACGGCCTCGCCCGCGCGGCGGCAGTCGGCGAGCTTCTCCCCGCTGACCGCTTCCTGGGCCGAGCTGCCGGGAAGCGAGAGGCCGAGCGCCTCGATGGCCGACGCCATGGTGTTGGCGGTGTACATGCCGCCGCAGCTTCCGGGTCCCGGGATGGCCGTGCGCTCGACCTCCGCCAGCTGCTCGTCGGTGATCCTGCCGGCGGCGTGGGCGCCGACCGCCTCGAACACCGCCACGATGTCACGTCGGGCGGCGCCGGGCCGGATGGTGCCGCCGTACACGAACACCGCCGGACGATTGAGGCGCGCCATCGCCATGGCGCACCCGGGCATGTTCTTGTCGCAGCCGCCGATGGCGACGAAGCCGTCGAAGCCTTCGGCACCGACCACCGTCTCGATCGAATCCGCGATCACTTCCCGCGATACCAGCGAGTACCGCATGCCCGGCGAGCCCATGGCGATGCCGTCCGAGACGGTGATGGTGTTGAACAGCACGCCCTTGCCGCCGGCCGCATCGGCGCCGGCGACCGCCTCGCGGGCCAGCTCGCCGATGTGCATGTTGCAAGGTGTTACATTCGCCCAGGTCGAGGCGATGCCGATCTGCGGCTTGGCGAAGTCCTCGTCCTTGAAACCGACGGCGCGCAGCATGGAGCGGGAGGGTGTCTGCTTGATGCCATCGACCACCAGCCGCGAATGCTCGCGCGGATCGCCGTCCCGGGTTTTCGCCATCGCCACTCAGACCGATCGTTGGAGGGGTGAGCCGCTTAGCTTATCACTGGTAGCGCGAACATATGAGCCCAAAAACGCTGCGCACGCATTGCGCCTCGGCGCCGACGGGGCGGCCGGGACGCTCCTTGCCGTTCCAGGCATAGAGATCGACGTGCAGCCAGTCGGGCGTTTCGGTGACGAAGCGCCTGAGAAACAGCGCCGCGACGATCGAGCCGGCGAACGGCGTCGATGCGACGTTCCCGAGATCGGCGACCTTGCTGGCAAGCTCCTCGTCGTATCCCGGCCAGAGCGGCAGCGGCCAGACCGGGTCGCTCTCCTCCTCGCCGTGCCGGCGCAGCGCCTCGAGCAGCGCCGCGCTCGGCGAATAGGCGGCGGGGAGCTCCGGGCCGAGCGCCGTGCGCGCGGCCCCGGTCAGCGTCGCGAGATCGATGAGCAGGTCCGGCCGCTCGGCGTCGGCCTCCGCGAGCGCATCGGCCAGCACCAGGCGCCCTTCGGCGTCGGTATTGCCGATCTCCACGGTGAGTCCCTTGCGCGAGCGCAGCACGTCACCGGGACGGTACGCAGCTCCCCCGACACTGTTCTCGACGGCGGGAATCAACACCCGAAGCTGCACCGGCAGGTCCCGCCGCATGATCAGGTCGGCGACCCCGAGCGCGCACGCGGCGCCGCCCATGTCCTTCTTCATGAGGAGCATGCCGGCCGAGGGCTTGAGGTCGAGCCCGCCGGTGTCGAAGCACACTCCCTTGCCGACCAGGGTCACCCGCGGCGCGTCGCGTCCGCCCCAGCGCAGATCGATGAGCCGCGGCTCGCGGGCGCTCGCCCCGCCGACGGCGCGCAGCATCGGGTAGCCCGCCAGCTCGCCCCCGGTGAGCACCTGACAGCGGGCACCGCGGCTGCGGGCCAGATCCAGGGCCGCCTCGGCCAGCTCTTCCGGTCCCATGTCATTGGCGGGCGTGTTGATGAGATCGCGCGCCAGCGCGGTGGCGCGCGCCGCCGCATCCGCATAGCCGAGATCGGCGCCGGCCGGCGGCACCAGCGCGGCTCGCGGCGCCTGCGGCCCATCGAGCCGGTACCGGGTCATTCGATACGCGCCCATGAGCCACCCGAGGAGGAAACGCGTCGCGGCGCGGGGTGGGAGCGGCGTGGCCAGGTGCCAGGCTTGCGCGGGAAGCCTGTCCGACAATCCGGCCGCGTGCCACAGCGTGAGGTCGTGGGCGCCGGCCAGCGCACCGAGGCCGGCCACGGCGCCGGCGATGCCGCCGTCCCGGGCCGGCAGGCTGAGGACGCGGTGCCGCTCCGCCTGGAAGTCGTGGGCCCGGACCCACGAGACCACCGCGGCCGGCTGGCCGGCGAGCCAGCCCTGCAGCTCCCCTTCCGTCACCACCCAGAGCGGCCGGCTCTCGGCCAGATCCGCGCTCAGCAACATCTCTTGTTCCACGGAACGAGCATAGCGGACGGCCTGCCACGTTGACAAAGCCGCGGCGGATGTGCTGACATCGGCATATCAACTGCCCCTTTTGGCGTTTTACGCTTTTTACGCTTTCTTATCCCCAGGTACCCCGGACCGTGGCATTCCAGGCAAAGATCGACGTGACCCGCGCGGCGCTGCGTCCTCTGCTGCTGGCACTGCCCATCGGCAAGCTGCTCCTGGCGAGCAGCCGGTGCGGGGACCTCGCGCAATCCTGAGGGCAGCTCAGGCAGAGTGAGAGAAGACACCAACCCCGCACCGGCCAAGCCGATGCGGGGTTTATTTTTATTTGGCCAAACAGGGCCCCGCCCGTTTGGCGAATTTTCTGATTTGGCCAAACAGGGCTGCGCCCGTTTGGCGGATTCGGCTTGTAGGACCCTTATGAAGTTCGGGAGCAAGATGATGAAGCTGTATTCGCAGAAAGACGTCGATAAGAAGGCCCTGCGCGGCGCGCGCATCGCGGTGCTCGGCTATGGCAGCCAGGGCCGGGCACATGCCCTCAATCTGAAAGACAGCGGCTTCGATGTCGTCGTCGGCGTGCGCAAGGCGGGAGCAGGCTGGAAGAAGGCCAAGAAAGACGGCCTCGAGGTCGCCGAGCCGGCGGCCGCGGCGCGCGGCGCCGACCTCATCGCCATGCTGGTGCCGGATCTCGCCCAGAAGGCGCTCTACGAGAGCGTCGAGCCGGCGCTGAAGTCCGGCGCGACGCTGCTCTTCGCGCACGGATTCAACATTCACTTCGGGCAGATCGAGCCGCGCCAGGACCTGGACGTGGTGCTGATCGCGCCGAAGGGGCCCGGCGACCTCGTGCGCCGGCAGTACCAGCAGGGCCGCGGAGTGCCCTGCCTCATCGCCGTCGCTCAGGATGCAACCGGCAAGGCGCACGCGAAAGCGCTGTCGTACGCGCACGGTATCGGCGGCACGCGCGGCGGAGTGCTCGAGACCACCTTCGCGGAGGAGACCGAGACCGATCTCTTCGGCGAGCAGGCCGTGCTCTGCGGCGGCGCGACGGAGCTCGTCGTCAAGGGCTTCGAGACCCTGGTCGAGGCCGGCTATCAACCCGAGGTCGCCTACTACGAGTGCCTGCACGAGCTGAAGCTCATCGTCGACCTGCTGCACGAGGGCGGCCTGCGCAAGATGCACCAGTTCATCAGCGAGACGGCCAAGTACGGCGATCTCACGCGCGGTCCGCGCATCGTCGATGACCGGGTGAAGAACGAGATGCGCAAGGTGCTGAAGGAAGTGCAGACGGGCAAGTTCGCCCGCCAGTGGATCGAGGAGAACGCCACCGGGCGCAAGGGCTACGAGAAGCTCCTCGAGCAGGACATCGAGCACCCGATCGAGAAGGTGGGCGCGGCGCTGCGCGCCCGCATGCCCTGGCTCAACGACAAGCGCGCCTGACGCGAGGCGCCACCCCCGAAGGAGACATTCCATGGCCCCGCACCCTGACCGAGTGTTGATCTTCGATACGACCTTGCGCGATGGGGAGCAGTCCCCGGGCTGCAGCATGACGCGCCCGGAGAAGCTGCGCGTGGCACGCGCGCTGGCGGAGCTGGGAGTCGATGTCATCGAGGCGGGCTTTCCCGCTGCCTCCAAGGGGGACTGGGAGAGCGTGCAGGCGGTCGCCCGCGAGGTCCAGGGACCCATCATCTGCGGCCTCGCGCGCTGCAACCGGGATGACATCGAGCGCGCCGCCCGCGCGCTCGCGGATGCGCCCCGCCGGCGGGTCCACGTGTTCCTGGCCACCAGCGCCATTCATCGCCAGTACAAGCTCAACATGGCCCAGGAGGAGATCCTGCGCACCGCCATCGAGGGCGTGAAGCTCGCGCGGGAGCTGTGTGAGGACGTGGAGTTCTCTCCCGAGGACGCCTCGCGCACGGAACTCGAGTTCCTGGCGCAAGTGGTCGAGGCAGCCATCGAGGCCGGCGCGAGCACGGTGAACATTCCGGACACGGTGGGCTATACGGTGCCGGACGAGTTCGCGGAGCTCTTCCGCTACCTGCGCAAGAACGTGCGCGGCATCGAGGGCATCCGCCTCTCCGTCCACTGCCACGACGACCTCGGAATGGCGGTCGCCAACAGCCTGACCGCAGTGGTGGCGGGCGCCCGGCAGGTGGAGTGCACCATCAACGGCATCGGCGAGCGGGCCGGCAACTGCTCGCTCGAGGAAGTCGTCATGGCCCTGAAGACACGCGCAGCGTTCTTCAACGTCGCGACCGGCGTGCAGACCAACCGGCTCTATCCGACCTCGCGCCTGGTCTCGAGCATCACCGGCATGCCGGTGCCCCGTAACAAGGCCGTGGTCGGCGAGAACGCTTTCGCTCACGAGGCTGGGATCCACCAGCATGGGGTTCTGCGTCACCATTCGACATACGAGATCCTCCGCCCCGAGGACGTGGGCCTCTCCCGCAGTCACCTGGTGCTCGGCAAGCACAGTGGCCGCCACGCTTTCCGCGACAGGGTCAAGGCTCTGGGGTTCGAGCTCGACGAGGCCGAGCTCAACCGGGTCTTCGAGGAATTCAAGGCACTGGCCGACCGGAAGAAGGAGCTGTTCGACGGCGACATCGAAGCGCTGGTGCTGAGCGCGGAAGGCTCCGCGGCCGGTCCCTGGACGCTCGCCAGCCTGGACACCCTGGCGGCGAGCAATGCGCCCGCCACGGCGATGGTGCAGTTGCGGCATGCCGATGGCCGGACGGTGGAACGCAGGGCCTCCGGCGATGGTCCGGTCGATGCGGCCTTCAAGGCAATCGAGGCTGCGACGGGCATTGGCGTCATGCTGCGGAAGTTCGAGATCCGCGGCGTCACGGAGGGCGAGGACGCGCAGGGCGAAGCGGTGATCTACGTGGAGTACAACCAGCGCACCTACCGCGCCTCGAGCGTGAGCACCAACATCGTGGAGTCGAGCACGAAGGCGTTCCTCGAGGTCATCAACCGGATCGAGCTGGCGCAGGCGGGCTCGCGCGCGCGCGATGAGCGCAGCGCCGCGGCGCGCGCGCCTCAGACCGCGGTGTAGGATGAAGACGCTCTTCGAGAAGGTGTGGCGCCGCCACGAAGTGGCGGCCGAGACGCCCGACACGCCGGCCGTCCTCTATATCGACCTGCACCTCATTCACGAGGTCACCTCGCCGCAAGCGTTCACGGTGCTGCGCGAGCGCGGGCTGAAGGTGCGGCGCCCCGACCTGACCTTCGCCACCATGGACCACTCCACCCCCACCCGCACGGAGCAGGTGTTCGGCGGCGCACCCATCGCCATCGAGGCGGCCGCGCGCCAGGTGCGCGAGCTCGAGGTCAACTGCGCCGCCTTCGGCGTGGAGCTTCTCGGGCTGCGCCACGCCCGCCGCGGGATCGTGCACGTCATCGGGCCGGAGCTCGGACTCACGCAGCCCGGCAAGACCGTGGTCTGCGGCGACAGCCACACGAGCACGCACGGGGCGCTCGGCGCGCTGGCGTTCGGCATCGGCACGACGGAAGTCGGCCACGTGCTCGCCACGCAGTGCCTGGTGCAGAGAAAGCCTCGTACGCTCGCCATCAACGTCAGCGGCAGGCTCGCCGCGGGCGTGACCGCCAAGGACCTCGTCCTCGCCATCATCGGCCGGATCGGAGTCGCCGGCGGTACCGGACACGTGATCGAGTACCGCGGCGAGACCATTCGCGCCCTCGACATGGACGAGCGCATGACGGTCTGCAACATGTCCATCGAGGCGGGCGCGCGTGCCGGCATGATCGCGCCGGACGAGACTACCTACGCCTATCTCGCCGGCCGTCCGCGCGCACCGCAGGGCGATGCGTGGGATGAGGCGCTCGAAGACTGGCGGCAGCTTCCGACCGATGCCGGCGCAACCTTCGACAAGGAAGTGGACATCGAAGCCTCGGCTCTGGAGCCGATGGTCACGTACGGCACCAACCCCGGAATGGTCATTCCGATCTCGGGGACGATTCCGCAGCGGCCGGGCGATGCGGCATTCGCGAAGTCCCTGACCTACATGGGGTTCGAGCCCGGCCGGCCCGTCGCCGAGCAGCCGGTCGATGTGGTCTTCGTCGGCAGCTGCACCAACGGGCGTCTATCCGATCTGCGCGCTGCGGCTTCGCTCCTGCGCGGGCGCAAGGTCGCCGCCGGGGTGCAGATGCTGGTGGTGCCGGGCTCGCAGGAGGTCAAGCGCGAGGCGGAGGCCGAGGGCCTGCACAAGGTGTTTCTCGAGGCGGGCGCGCAGTGGCGCGAATCCGGCTGCTCGATGTGCCTGGGAATGAATGGGGACCTGGTGCCGAAGGGGCACTACGCCATCAGCACCAGCAATCGTAATTTCGAGGGCCGCCAGGGCGTGGGCGCGCGGACGCTGCTCGCGAGCCCGCTGACGGCTGCGGCCTCCGCTGTGCGCGGACGGGTCACCGACCCGCGCGAGTTGATATAGGAGAGGCGGCAGTGGATCCAATCAAGACTCTGCGCTCGCGCACGGCGGTGCTCCCGGCGAGCGATGTCGATACCGACCAGATCATCCCGGCGCGCTTCCTGACCACGACGACGCGCTCGGGCCTGGGGGCGAATCTCTTTGCCGACTGGCGCTATGGCAGCGATGGCGCGCCGCGGGCGGACTTCGCGCTCAATCGGCCGGAGGCGCAGGGATGCTCGATCCTGGTGGCGGGTCACAACTTCGGCTGCGGATCGTCGCGCGAGCACGCGCCCTGGGCGCTCACCGACTATGGCTTTCGCGCGGTGGTGAGCACGCAGATCGCGGATATCTTCCGTAACAACTCGCTCAAGAACGGGCTGTTGCCGGTGATCGTGGATCAGAGCACGCATGCCTGGCTGCTGGCGCATCCGGGCGCGGAGGTCACGATCGACCTCGAGAGCACGAGCCTGACGCTCCCGAGTGGGCAATCGGTGCGGTTTCCGCTGGAGCCGTTCGCGCGCTATTGCCTGATGAATGGAGTCGACGAGCTGGGATTTCTGCTCGCCCGGGAGAATGAGATTCTCTCCTATGAGCAGCGCGGGACGGCCGGGTCGCCCGCATGAAGGCCAGGATTGCCGTTCTGGGTGGTGATGGAATTGGGCCGGAGGTCATGGCGCAGGGATTGCGGTGCCTGCGCGCCATCGCGGACGCGTACGGGCACGAGCTCACTCTGGAGGAGCTGCCGTTCGGCGGCGCAGCCATCGATCTTTGCGGCAATCCGCTGCCCGAGAGCACGCTGAACGCGTGTCTCCAGGCAGACGCCGTTCTCCTCGGCGCCATCGGCGGGCCCAAGTGGTCGGCGCCCGAGGCGAAGGTCCGGCCGGAGCAGGGACTCCTGGGGCTGCGCAAGGCGCTGGGGGTGTATGCCAATCTCCGGCCGGTGAAAGTCCACCCTGCCCTGCTTTCTGCTTCCACCCTGAAGCCGGAAATTCTCGAGGGCGTGGACCTGGTGTTCGTACGCGAGCTCACCGGGGGGATTTACTTCGGAGAGAAGCGTCGAGATGCACGGTCGGCTACGGATGTCTGCACCTATAGCGTGGAGGAAGTGGAGCGAATCGTGCGCGCGGCAGCACGGTTGGCTCGGCAGCGGCGGCGCAAGCTGGTGTCGATCGACAAGTCGAACGTCCTCGAGACTTCGCGGTTGTGGCGCGAAGTGACCACGCGGGTGATGCGCACGGAGTTTCCGGACGTGTCGCTCGAGCACATGCTGGTCGACTCGGCCGCGATGCACCTCATCCGCCGGCCGCGCGATTTCGACGTGCTGGTGACGGAGAACATGTTCGGCGACATCCTGACGGATGAGGCGTCGATGTTGGCGGGATCACTGGGGTTGCTGCCATCGGCGTCGCTGGGTGAAGGCACGCGCGGACTGTATGAGCCGATCCACGGCTCCGCCCCGGACATCGCCGGTCAGGGCATCGCCAACCCCTGCGGGACGATCCTGAGCGTCGCCCTCCTCCTCAGGCACTCCCTCGGGCTCGAGGCGGAGGCAGCGGCGCTGGAGGAAGCCGTGTCGAAAGCTATCGAGCAGGGAGCGCGTACTCCCGATGTTGCGGCAAGCCGCGATCGCTCTCTCTCGACCAGCCGTGTCGGGGACGCCGTTTTGGAACGAATCCGCGCCGCCTGAATCGGCTGGAGCAGGGATAGGCTCAAGCGGCGGCCCGCTCCAGGCGATAGCCCGGCGATCGTGTAGACGACGCTGCTTGCTATGCGTTTCTACGTAAACACGCACTCAAACGCCATAGTCAGCAATCGCCGGCTCATTAGAATGCGTCTCGGCCTCTAAGTCTGGAGGCAGCGCCTGGCGTGCCCGGCCCCTTAGAACCGCTCCCACGAGGCTGGGCGCTCGGCGCTCGTAATTGACCGCTGCAAGCAGAGCTACTCCACCTGTGGTATTATGAGCTGGTGATATGTCCAAGGACGACCCGCTATCGTACCTATTGGATCTCGACGGCGAGAGCCTGGTGCAGGCAGGTGGCTACTGGGTGAAGGTCGAGGCCCGCAACTGCGAAGCCTCGCCGCAGATGCCGCATGGAATCAGCTACTCGCTCACGCTGCACGATCGGTACGGCGAGAGGGTACTTGGCTTCGATAATGCTCACGCACCTCCGAAGCCCGGCAAAGGCTTCGCCGCGCGGCGTATCGAGTACGATCACTGGCACCCGGACGGCCGTACGATCGAGGCGTATGAGTTCCGGGATGCGGGCAAGCTGCTCGAAGATTTCTTCGCCGCGGTGGACCGCATCCTGACAGACAAAGGTGTGACATGAATCGTATTGTCATCGGCATCATGCCCCAGGACAGGATGCGAGCCCGGGCGATCGCGATTGCGCGCGGTCAGTACAAGCCGAAGCCAGGCGAGCCCAAGATCTGGTTCCCCAGCATGAAGTCCGTCGCCGAGACCTT
>JASHVV010000336.1 GCA_030044385.1 Gammaproteobacteria bacterium | reverse complement strand
GGCCCTGCAGCTCGAAGTGGTTGTCCACCAGCACGCCGTTCCAGAAGACCGTGGCATAGGCCGGACTCTTCAAGCTGCCGTCGGGGTTGAATCGCGGCGCCGTCCAGATCACGTCGTACGATTGCCACTGGCCAGGCTTGCGCGCCGCGTTCGCGAACGGGATGCTCTGCTTGTAGAGGCTTCCTGCCATGCCGTTCACGTACGTGGGGTTCCGGTAGGAGTCCAGCACCTGCAGCTCGAAGCCGGCGTCGCCCGGCCCGGTCGAAGCCAGGAATACGCCGCTGTTGCCGCGAAACTGGCTGCTCCCGGTGATATCCGCGGGTATCCGCCACTCGATGTGCAGCTGGTAGTCGCGGAACTTGCGCCTCGTCTCGATGTTGCCCACGCCCGGCGCCTTGTTCACGACCATGACTCCGTCCCTGACGAACCAGCGGGCCGGAGTATGGTCCTGCGCGGAAACCCACTCTGTCAGGTTCCTGCCGTCGAAGAGAACGATCGCGTCCGACGGCGGAGCGCCGACGGTCGCGCCCGGGGTCACCACCGGCGGCACCGGTGTCCACACTTCAGTGGCTCGCGGATTCTCCGCGGCGGTCCCCTGCGCCGCCGCCATCGCTGTCGTCATGGCGCCGGCGGCCAGCAGGGACGTGGTCGCGACGACCCACGAGATCGAACGGCCAGTGCTCATTTTCGGACGGCCCTCATCTTGAAGTGGAGTGCACGATCCAGCCCTCGCCGGCCAGGATCCCGGCAGACACGCCGAGAAACGTGCCCGCGATCACGTCGCTGAGGAAATGCCAGTCGCCCACGACCAACAGAGCCGCGGCGAGCAACAGCAGCGCCGCGAGAGGCCGGACGCTGATCCGGTAGAGCCTCATGAAAACTCCCGCGAACGCTCCCGCCAGGGTCATGTGGCCGGAGGGGAAGCTGCCGTCCGCGAAACTCATCGCGAAGAAGGCATGCCGGGCACCTTTCAGGACCGCGACGGGGTCCTGAACCCCGAACAAGGGCTTCAGCACCTCGTCGTTGATTGCATAGGCGCATATCGAGGCGAGACACGCGACTCCCAGCGTTTCCCGGAACCGCGACAGATGTCCGGTCACCAGGCGCGCCAGAATCAGGACCAGGACCACCGCGGATTCCAGCGACAGCAGCACGGCGGCGCCGAACGCCGTGCTCAGATCGCTGAGGTGACGGCCTACTCTCCAGAAATGCCGCGCCACCGTCACATCGACTCGTGAGAAGGAGAAGGCGACTGCCGCGGCACAAGCCGCAAGCGCGACGAACCAGATTCGCAAGCCCCGGGGAAAGCGCGTCACGACAACGTCAGCAAGGCGCCGCTCGCACTCGGCATCCGCAGCGTCAGCAAGCCTTCACGGGCGGTGAGAGTCTCCGTCACCGCGGGCGTCCACCTGCCGTCGTTCCCAACCACGGAGCCGGCGAAAGTGGTGTCGGTACGGTCATCCGCGCGCGGTGCCAGGAGCCGCATCACCGAAGCCGTCCGGGCACCAGGTACATCGATGGCTAACGTCGCATCCGTGTCGAGATTCTTGTTGAGCACGACGACCCTCAGCGCCCCGTCACGGCCCGTGAGTCCAAAAGCCGTCACCGACCCGTCCGCCGCGCCGCTCACTTTGGTCATGACCAGCCGGCCGGGCCCCGCGGCGGCGAAGAGGAGCATCCCGTAGTAGACGGGACGGGCCACGAAGCCGCTCGCAGGCGTTCCCGCGACCGGCGTATACCAGCCGTAACCGCCGCCGTGAAAATTGACCCCGATGGCGCCCGCCTCGGCCAATCGGTACATGATCTCGGCGGCCCAGAGCGCCGCAGCGAAAGTGTCGCTCACACCCGCTTTGCCGCCCCCATAGCAGGAGTTGGTCTCCGTCATCCGGAACGGCAATCCGGTGTCCCTGCTCGCCGCAGCCGCCGCCTGGAGCTCAGCGTCGAGCTCGGCACTGGAGCCGAGCAGCCGGGGAATGGTCATCGACGGATCGGTCGGGGGTCCCTCCGCGTAGTAGTGCGCCGAGAGGAACGTCACGTCGTGGCGCTGCTCCTGCGCGAAGCGCGCGAGCCACTCGTCGTTGGCAGCCGTATCCGGTCCGGCAAACGGCGCGCGCGGCACCCGCCGGCGGACCGCCCGGAAATAGTGCCGCCACTGCGCCGCGAACTGCGGGTAGCCGTAGCCGGGGCCCCGCAGGCCGTTCTTGTAGAAGAGATCCGGCTCGTTGCAGAGTTGAAAGGCGACCAGCCTGTCGCCCATCACTCTCGCCACGTAGGCCGCTTCGTCCGCCGCCGTCTCGGGACTCTCCGTCCCCATGTTGAGACCGTAGATCAATCGCCAGCCGGACAGCTCCAGGAAGCCGCGCAGATTGCGGACGGCGAGCGGCGTGACCGGGCGGCGGGGAGGCGGATGCCGGCCGGTGTCGGGACCGAACGCCTGCGACGGGGAGTCGACCGGCGCCGAAGTTGGGGTCCAGACGCTGAATTCGCTGGTGTTGCCGCCGATCCGCAGCACGCCGGCAGCGCCGAGCCGCCGGTGGAAGGCGGCCAGCGCCGTGTTCTCAGGCGCAAAGAAGCTGGGATCGCTGAGCTGGGAGGTCTCGTAGCTGAGACCCGTAAAGTCGCCGGCGATCGCCCTCCCGCGCTGGCCCGGATGGACCGACAGCCGGACCCGCCGGCCGCCCCCGCTGTCGGCAAAGCCTCGGGGGGAAGAGAGCGCGGCGCAGGAGGCCGCCACCGAGGCGGCCAGGAATTTGCGTCGATCCATATGCCGGTGATTCCGCCGTGGTGCCGCAAAGCAGCGACGGATATTGCCGCAAGCAAGCCGCGCGCGCCATCCCCCGCCTCTCAGTGGTCGCAGAGGAAGATATCGCCGCTCAGGCTCCTGATGCGGACGTGGCCGTTACCCGCTCCGCGCGTGCCGTCGAGGCGATCGCCGGGCCCGTATTGGCTGTGATCGGATGGCTGGCCGAAGCAGTCGTGGATGTCGCCGCTGAACGTGCTCGCCTCGTACGCGTACCCTCCCGGGGCGGCCACGTCGACCTTCTCACCGCCGCTCACGGTCTCGATCTCGACCGTCCCGCCCGCGGACAGCTGCGCGTTCAGCCCGATCGAGCCGGAGGTGGTGTTGAGTCGCACGATGCGGGCGGGCGAGAGCCCGGCATGCAGATCGCCGTTGACGGTTCGCGCCTCGAGCTCGCCGGCGACATTCGTCACGGTGAGATCGCCGCTCACCGTCGAGACCTGAAGCGTCCCGTCCTGGCCGCTGCCGCGCAGGTGGATATCGCCGCTGACGGACTTCACCTCGTCGTCTCCGGAGCCGAGATCCGCCTCGATATCGCCGCTCACGGTATGCAGATGTTGGTGGCCCGTGACGCCGTGAGAAGCGATGTCCGCGCTCACTCCCGATGCCTCGATATCGCTGCCGCTCGGCACGTACAGCTCGAGGCGGACCGACCTGACCCGCTGGAAGAAGGAGCCTCCCCCATTACAGCTCCCCGAGTCGTAGGTGACACACACGATGGTGCGCCCCCCCTGCCCACCCGATACCTTCACCAGCTGCGAGCCGCTCGGCAGATCGGCGGTGACCGACACAGAGGGCTTGTCCCAGCCGGTGATGATGATGTCTCCGGCGATATTGCTGACGTCGACCTCGCCGCGCGGATCGGCCGCGATCTGCTGCTGGAAGTTCGCCGCGTGAGCCGCCCCGGCCGCGAATGCGAACGTCAGGGTGAGGATCGCCGTGCGTGAAAGGTATGTGCTCATGATCAGGTCTCTCCGGTGCCGCCGCTCGCCGCTTGCACGGTCGCCAGCACTTGCATCTCGCTCTGATAGGAATCGATCAGCAGCTCCTGCAACAGCGCGTTGCCGGGCTCCTTCCCCAGCGCCTGCTGGATCTGCTGTATCGACTGGTGAATGGTGGCCAGGCTCTGCAAAACCTTCTGCCGGGTGGGCGGCGGCAGCTGTGCGAGCCGCGCGTTCAGGGAGCGCAGCAGCGCTGCGCGCTCGCGCAGATACCGCGGGTCGGTGATGTAGGCGACAGTCATGCTCTCGCCCGTCGGGCCGATGCCGCGGGCCGCTATCTGAGGAGCGGGCCGGTTGGGCGACAGGATCCAGCGGTCGATCGACACACCCGCGGCGACCGCTGCGAGAACCGCCGCGACCGCCGCAATGCTCGCCCACTGCGAGCGCCAGCGCCGCGCCGCCCCTCGCCCGCTGCGATGCCCCGTGCCCTCGTCCGGCTGCGGCGTCCCGCTCTCCCGCAGCCTCGCCTCCAGCGACGCCCAGCCGTCATGCGGCGGGGCAATCTCTCGTGGCAGCTCGCTGAGGCGGGTGATTTTCGACGGGGGAGGACGGTTCATGGATGACTCTCCGGCTCGAGGCGCACCCGCAGGAGTGCGCGAGCTCGGTGCAATTGGGCCTTGCAGGTCCCTTCGGCGACGCCGAGCATCTGAGCGGCTTCACCGTGCGAGTAGCCGTAGATCCCGCAGAGCACGAGCGCGTCGCGCGCGCCGTCGGGCAGGGTCCCGATCGCGGACTCGATCTCCTCGACCTCGACGGGCGTATCGAGCGTCCACTCCCCGGGCGCATCCGCGAATTCCTCGTCCGGGTCAGCCGCCGAGAGCTTCGATTCCACCTGGGATCCGGCCTTCCGCCGCCGGCTCAGCACCACGTTCACCGCAATGCGATGCAGCCAGGTGCTGAAGCTGCTTCGCGTCTCGAAGCGCCCGAGCGCCCGCCAGGCATTGACGAAGGCTTCCTGGGCGCAATCCTCCGCATGGGCCCGGTCGCGCACCATGCGCAGGCACAGTCCGTACACGCTCCCGATGTGGTCGCGGTACAGGCGCTCGAACGCCCGGGTATCGCCGCTGCGGGCCCGCTGCACCAGGGCAGCCTCCCAATCGACGCGCTCATTTTGTGCAGCCGAGCCCATGTACCCCTTTAGATGCGGCCGCACCGCGGACCGTTTAAGAGGCGTCCAGGTATCTTCCGAACCAGCGCAGAGCCCGCTCGAGGACATCGCGCTCGTCGTTCGGCTTGACGAAGCCGTGCCCCTCGCCCGCGTAGACCACCAGCGTGGCGGCGACCCCCATGGCGCGCAGGGCGTGCCAGTACTCGAACGACTGCGGCGCCGGACACTCGCCGTCGTATTCGCCGACCACGATCAGCGACGGGGTTTTGTCGTTGCGGATGAAGTTGATGGCCGAGCTCCTGGCGTACGCCTGCGGATCCTGGTACACCGAGGCGCCGAAGAACGGGATCATCCATTCGTCGATGGAGTTCTCGCCGTAGTAGCTCTTCCAGTCCGAGAGCCCGGCGCCCACCACGGCCGCCTTGAACCGCTGCGTCTGTGTCGGGGCGAACATGGACATGAAGCCGCCGTAACTCCAGCCTGTCAGGCCGAGACGGCTGTCGTCGATCGGGTATTGCGCTTCGACCCGGTCGACTCCGGCCAGGATGTCGCGCAGGTCGCCGTAGCCCATGTTCAGGCGCACCGCCTGCGCGAAGCGCTCACCCTCCCCGAAGCTGCCGCGCGGATTCGGCATGAGGACGAAGTACCCCATGGCCGCAAGCGGCACCGGACCGTACCCGTCTCGCGGCCAGGACGGCAGCGTCGCCCAGCTTGGCCCGCCATGCACGTAGACGATCATCGGGTAGCGCGCGTGCGGATCGAAGTGCGCGGGGAACAACAGCCAACCCTGCACGTGGAAGCCCTCGTTCCGCCAACGCACCGATACCGCTTTCCCCCACATCGGCCGCACGCGGTCATTGATGTGTGTAATGGCGTGCGGCGGCGCGCGCACGCCCGTGGGCTCGGCTGCGGCATTGGTCCTGAGAGAGGCCGTAAAGACCTCGGGCGGACTGTCGAAGGTGCTGTGAATGAACGCGAGCACGCTGTGTCCGGCGGCAAGCGAGACCGCCGAAGCGTACGTCCCATTCGAGACCGCGGCAGGCACCTCGAGCAGCCGCTCATGAGTTGCAGGGCCCTCTCCGTGCAGCGTGAAGGCCGACAGCCGCGTCGAGCCGGCGGCGAGGGAGGAGACGAGCAGAGTGTGATTTCCGGTCCAGGTCAGCCACGAGGGCGAGATGCCGATCGCGGGCGTGACATTCACCGGCTGGCCGCCGTCAGCCGCGACGAGGTAGATATCGCCCGCCGTTGCCCCTTGATCGCTCATCAAGCCGCCGATGAGCGCGATCTGCGACCCGTCCGGCGACCACCGCGGCAATGCGATCTGCAGGCCGTGCAACGGGCCGGAAACCGATGCCGGGTCGAGCGCGACCCTGGGCGGCCTCCCGGGAATCTGAGTGTAGAGCCTGGCCACCCACCAGTTGTCGCGCCCGGGAGGCGGCGCTGCGATGTAGGCCAGCCGGTCGCCTGCGGGCGACCAGTCGTATTCGTAGACGAAGGTCGATGCCGGCGTAATCTGGCGCACGTCCCCGCCACCCGCCGGCAACATCGCAACTCCCTGAAGCTCGACCCCGGTCTCGCCGATGACACCGACCTGCGCTTTCGTGGCGGACACCGCGCTGACGGGATGCACGTCACCCTTCACGTAGAGAAAGCTGAG
>JASHVV010000335.1 GCA_030044385.1 Gammaproteobacteria bacterium | reverse complement strand
AGCGCCGCGGACTCCAGCGCGATCCAGGGGCTGCTCGCCGGGCTGGCGGCGGTGATGACGAGGAGGATCAGGGCCGCCATCCCGACCCGGCCGGCCGCATCGCCGAAGAGGACGAGCAGCGCCCCCGCGAAACTGATCACCACCGTTGCGGCCAGGAGCGGCGCGAGATGCGCGCCGAGCGCCATGCCGACGAATGCCGCGAAGCCGCCGGCCGCCGAGACCGACAGCAGCCGGATGAGGCGCTGCCGGTAGGGTCCCGGCTGATCGGAATAAAGGGTGACGATGGCACCGACCGAGATCCACAGGCCGATGCCCACGCGTCCGGTGACGATGCCGAGGGCGAGCGGCAGGATCACCGCCGCGGTGTTGCGCAGCAACACGCGCCACGGCACTTCCGCACGCTGGGTTCGAAAGAGGACCGCCAGGATCTTGGCGCGCCAGGAATCGCCGGAGAATGACATCTCGGGAGAGCTTACCTTACGGCAAATGAATCGAGACGATCGCGCCGCCGTCCGGGCGATTGGCGAGGGTGAGGCGGCCGCCGTGGGCCTCGACGATCTCGCGGCAGAGAGTGAGGCCGAGGCCAGTGCCGGTGGGCTTCGTCGAGAAGAAGGGGAGCAGGGCATCGCGCAGCACCGGCTCGGAGAGGCCGGCGCCACGGTCGGCGACCTCGATCACGAAGCCCTGCGCGCGGCAGAGGACGCTGACGGTGATGGCTTCGGGCGCGGAGCCGGACTCGGCGGCGTTCTTCAGCAGGTTGATCATCACCTGCTCGAGCTGGCCGACATCGAAGCGGGCCGCGCGCTGCGGCAGGGAGCCCTCGATCCCGAAGGGCTGGGCGGCGGCGATCCGCGCGAGAAAGTCCGGCCAGGCGACGGGTGCGGGCCGCGGCTTCGGCAGCTTGGCGAACTGCGCGTAGCCCTCGATGAACGTGGCGAGATGCGAGGCGCGCTCGCCGATGGTGGCGAACACCCGCTCGAGCTCCGCGCTCTCGTCGCGGGTCGCGAGCAGCGTGCCCGAGTGAGCCAGCGAGCGGATCGGCGCCAGCGAGTTGTTGAGCTCGTGCGCGATGACCCGGATGACCTTCTTCCAGATGATCACTTCCTGCGCGGCCAGCTCGCGCGTCAACTGCTTGAGGAGCAGCAGCTCGTGCGGCTGGCCGTTGAGGACGAAGCCGCGCCGCGAGAGGTGATAGACCTCGGGCTCGCCGGCGACCTCCATGGTGAAGAGCGTGTCACCCTCGCTCTCGAGCGCTTCGCGCAGCGCGGCCGGCGATTCCTCGAGCAGCGCCTCGAGAGCGAGACCCTCGAGCCTGCGTCCGCCGCGCAGGAGCTGGCGCGCGGCGATGTTGCCGTAGACGATCCTGCCGGCGGAGTTGGTCAGGGCGAGAGCGAGCGGCGTCGTCTGCAGCACCGTATCGAGGAGGAGCTCGCGCTGGTAGATGTCGACTCTTTCCCGGCGCAACACGTCGCCGAGGGAATTGTAAGCGGTGACGAGCTTCACGAGCTCGCTGCCGCCGCGCGGTGTGATGCTGACGCTGAAGTCGCGATCGCGCAGGCTGCCGATGCCGCTGCTCACCGCGTCGAGCACGCGGCTCCACGACTTGAAGGTCCGCATCCCCAGCCATGCGATCAGGGGCGCGGCCGCCAGCAGTCCGATCAGGAAGCCGAGCGCAGCCGATCTCAGGGCGTGAGTTGCGATCGCCCCAGCCGCGGCGGCGATGACCGCGGCGAGCGCAAGGGTTGCGGCGAGCCTCGCCGATAGAGATCCGGCCGAGAGCGATTTGGGAAGCATTCAGTCGGACTTGATGCCGAGCTTTTCCATACGCCGATAGAGTGCCTGACGGGAGAGGCCGAGGTCACGCGCTGCGTGTGCCACCACCCCGGAGGCCCGCTGCAGCGCGTGCTCGATGGCCGAGCGGTCGAGCGTCGGCTCGCCGGCGGGGTCCGCCTGCTCCGGGGCGGGCAGCCCCAGCGCGTCCGGCCCGATCGCGGGGGCGGAGGAGAGCAACGATGCGCGCCGGATGACGTTCTGCAGCTCACGCACGTTTCCCGGCCAGGAGTGCCTGATGAGCGCCCGCTCGGCCTCGGGCAAGAGCTCGCGCCCGTCGCCGAGAAAATGCCGCGCCAGCGGCAGGATGTCCTCCCGCCGGCGGGACAGGGGCGGCAGCTCCAGCTCGATGACGTTGAGCCGGTAGTAGAGGTCCTCGCGGAAGCGCCCCTCGCGGATGGCGGCGCGCAGGTCCGTGTTGGTCGCGGCGATCGTCCGCACGCGAGCGCGGCGGGTGACATTCGAGCCGAGGCGCTCCAGCTCACCGGTCTGGAGGACACGCAGCAGTTTCGCCTGCCCCGCGGGCGCGAGGTTGCCGAGCTCGTCGAGAAAGAGCGTGCCGCCGTCGGCCGCCTCGAAGCGGCCCATCCGTGCGCGGGCGCCGGTGAATGCGCCGGCTTCGGTGCCGAACAGCTCCGCCTCGATCAGCTCCTGCGGCAACGCACCCAGGTTGACTTTGAGATACGGCCCGGAGCGGACGGAGGAGTTTGCCTGGATGATGTCGGCGAGCACCTCCTTGCCGGCGCCGTTGGGTCCGGTGATGAGCACCGGCACGTCGGCGTGCGCCACCTGAGTCGCCATGGCGATCAGCGTGTGCATCGCCTCGCTCTCATACACCGCGCCGCGAAGGTCGAAGCGCTCCGCCAGGCCCGCACGCGCCTCGCGTCTCTGCGCGTGCATCCGGGTACTTTCCGCACGCGCCCGCCGCAGGTCGAGAAGATTGCGCACGGTCGTGAGCAGCCGCGCATCGTCCCAGGGCTTGGCCACGTAGTCCGCCGCCCCGGCCTTCACCAGCTCGATCGCGGTCTCGAGATGCGTCCAGGCGGTGAGCAGAATGATCGGCATATCCTCGTGCCGCCTGCGGATCTCGCGAAAGAGCGCCATGCCTTCCTCGCCGCCCGTGGCCTCGCGCCGGAAGTTCATGTCCTGGATGACGAGGTCGACCGGCTCCGCGGCGAGCCGCTCCAGCCCCTCCGCCGGCGATGCGGCGCCAATGACCCGTGCGCCGTGGAGAGACATCAGTATGTCGAGCGCCGTCCGTACCGCGTCGCCGTCGTCGATGACCAGGATGAGGCTATCGGTAAGGCTCACGGCGCAATATTACTGGCTTTGAAGCTACACCGTGCGGGTGGCGACGGAGGGCGGCACCGAGGCCGCGCGCCGCGCCGGCTGCCAGGCGGCGAGCTGGCCGGTGGCCCACAGCACCAGGATTCCGGCCGTCAGGTAGGTGAGATCGAGCCTCGGGAGACTGTAGTGAGTCGTGAGCCAGTTACCGATGAGGAGCGCCAGGACGCCCCCGAGCATGGTGCCCACCGCGAGGATGAGGGCATTCTCTACCATGAACTGCGCCACGACATCGCGCTTGCGGGCGCCCACCGCCCGCCGCGTGCCGATCTGCCGCGTACGGCTGGCAACGTTGAAGGTGGTGAGCCCGAAGACCCCCAGACAGCACACGGCCAGCATCAGGGCGTTGACGGTCGCGAGGAAGATGGCGATGTTGCGGTTGTTGGCTTCTAGCTGCTGTTTGGCAAAGGCGAGCGTCATTGCATCGTGAACCACGCCGTACTGATGCGCAGCGCCGATGTGCTGCTCCGCTTCGCTCATGATCGCATCGCGGCGGCCCGGCCGGGCCCGTACCAGCAGACCGTAATTGCCGAATTGCCCGGGCATGCTCGGGAACAGGAGGGTGTCGTAGGTCGGGGAGTCGGGCTCTTGCGGTCCCATAAAGTCCCGCGTAATGCCGATGATGGTCAGCGGCCCCCCCATGTGAACGGTCTTGCCGAGGGCGTCCCCCTGCGGGAAGAGCGCACGCGCCAATGACTGGGTGACGATGATCTCCGGCGGGTTCGGTCCGCTGCTGTCCGGCACGAATGGCTGGACTTCGGCCGGCCGGAAGTCGCGGCCCGCGATCAACGGGATGTGCAGTGTTTTCAGAGCCTGCTCGTCCATCTGCAGAAAGGCGGTCGTCACGGACCGGCCGCGCTGCCCGGGCAGCAGAAAAATACTCGTTTCCTCGCCATCGGTGGTCAGAGGGACTCCGTCCGTCACGGTGGCGGCGACCACGCCCGAGAGGCTGCGCAAGTAGGCGAGGTCCTCGCCCTCGGCCTGCGCGATGTTGAATTGCTTGGACGTGGACGCAATTCGCAGGAAGAAAGTATCGCGGGTATCGATACCCGTCGGCCGCTCGATCCGCGCGATCCGCTGGTTAACGATCCAGGCGGAGTTGACCAGCACCGCGAGGGTGATCGAGATTTGGAGCGCGACCAGCACCGCGCCCGTGGGGCTGCGCAGCAGCGTGGAGATCAAGGGGCGGATATCGAGGCTCATGCTATTGGTTCTTCAGGTAGAGCGCGGGCGACGCGCGGCCGATTCGCCAGGCGGGATAGAGGCCCGCGAGCAGGGTGGAAGCTGCGGCGAGCGTCAGTGCCCAGATGACACCCAGGGAGTCGAAGTGCGCCGATCTGCCATACGCGTCGAAGCTGTTGGCGTACATGGCGTGCAATCCCAGCAGTCCCAGCGCCCCCAGTGCCAGCCCCAAACCCGAGCCCGCCAGGGACAATAGCGCGACCTCGGTGAGATGCTGCTCGAAGATCTGACGGCGACTCGCGCCGAGCGCGCGGCGGATTCCGGTCATGGGCGCGCCGCGCAGGAATTTCGCGAGCAGAATCCCGACGGTGTTGATCAGGCAGACTGCGAGGAAGGCGAAGGCGAGCCGCAGTAGCAAGCGGCTGTCGTCGTTGACGACGTGATGTATCCTCAGCCATTGGCTCACCTTCCACAGGTGATTGTTCTGCGGCCGCTGGAACCGGCCGGCCCGGCGCTGCTGGGCCCAATAGGCGTTCATGAAATCGAGAAAGCGCTCGCGCTGGGCGGCGGTGGGTAATTCGACCCACATCAGTATCCACACAGTCTCGGAGCCGGTGAGCTGCTGGTAGGTGACGACCGGCGCGGCGCCAGGCGGGCCCCAGAACGCCATTTGCCCGGAGGGCCACATCTGCAGCGTCGAATCCCATTTGAAGGGAATGAAGACGTCGGCCGAGCTGCCGAAATCTCCATGCGCCGTGTGACTGAGGTCGTAATACCTGGGCCGGGGATCCCAGTGGTTCAGGACCCCGACGATGCGGAAGCGCCTCCTGTCCCATAGGATGTCGCGTCCGACGCTGTCGGCGCCGCTGAACAGCTCGTCGTTCTCCTGCTGGCTGAGCACAATCACTGGCTCGGGTCCGCGGTCGGCAGCTGCATTCCACGGCCCTCCATACTCGAACGGGATATCGAACATGCGGAAGAAGTCCCCGGTGGTCACCTGGGTCCGCACCCAGAGGGGGGCTGTCTGGCCCGGTGCGCCGCTCAATGCGCCCGACAGGTATGCGATGAGGGTTTTGCGCTTCGGAATGTCTGAGTTGTAAAGATAAGTCGCATCCTGATAGGTCAGTTGATCGGGGGCCAGGGTGGGGTTGGCCGGATCGAGAGCGTCCTGGGGGTTGGGGTCCCAGGAGTCCATGGTGACGGCGTAGAGCACGTTGTTCTTCCACCAGATCGGATTGCTCGACATCCTGTGATACTCGGTCAGTGTCACGATGCACGCGGCGATGCCGAAGGCGATCGCCCCAACCATGAGCGCGGTGAGGCCGGGCGTGCGGCGGAAGCTCTTCAAGGCCAAACGGAGGTAGTAGCCGAGCATGGAAGTGCCGCTCACGTCATTCCGCGGCCGCATCTGCCCGCGACATCGGCTGCGGCGCGCGGCTGTGATAGGGCGGCGAGTCGATCACCACGCCGTCGACGATGTGGATGTTGCGCTGCGCCCGCCGCGCCAGCTCCGGATCGTGGGTGACGAGCACCACGGTCGTGCCCATGCCGTTGATCTTCTCCAGCAGGTCCATGACCTGCCGCGCCATGAGCGAGTCCAGGTTGCCGGTCGGCTCATCGGCGAGGATCAGGGCCGGGTCGCCGGCGATGGCACGGGCGATGGCGACGCGCTGCTGCTGGCCGCCCGAGAGCTGGGAGGGCAGATGCTTCATGCGCGAGGCGAGGCCGACGAGCTCGAGGGCGCTCTCGATGCGCTTGCGGCGCTCCGGCGTCTTCATCCGCCGGTAGCGCAGCGGCACATCGACATTGTCGAAGATGTCGAGGTCGGGGATGAGGTTGAAACCCTGGAAGATGAAGCCGATCTTCTCGTTGCGGATGCGCGAGCGGGCATCGTCCGAGAGTCGGCTGACATCACGGCCGTCGAGCTCGTAGGTGCCGCTGTCGAAGGTCTCGAGGAGGCCGGCGATGTTGAGGAAGGTGGTCTTGCCGGAGCCGGATGGGCCGCTGACCGCGACGAACTGACCCGCCTCGACCTCGAGCGAGAAGTGGCGCAGCGCGTGTGTCTCGATGAGGTCGGTCCGGAAAATCTTGGCGATGTCGCGCATCTTGAGCATGGGTTTTCCCGTTGAGTCAGTGCGACAGCCGGACGGCCGCCGCGTCGTTGAAGGCCTGGGGGTCCGAGATCACGACCCGATCGCCCGCATCGAGTCCGTGCAGCACCTCGATCTCGGAGATGGAAGCCGCGCCCAGGGTGACGGGTGTGCGCACCGCTTCATCACCGCGGATCACGTATACGAAGGAAGTCTGCGGGCTCAGGTAAGCGCCGCGATCCATCTTCAGGACATTGCTCTCCTCGCCGAGGATGATGCGCACCGACGCCTGCTCGTTCTGCCGCAATCCCACGGGCTGCGCACCGGCGAATCGGGCGCGGCCGGTGACCCAGCCATCCTGGACGCTCGGGGAGATGTCGGTCACCACACCCTTGACGGTCTCGCCGTTCAGCGTGATTTCGGCCGGAACCCCGGCGGCGATGCCGTCCGCGAGCGACTCGGCGACTTGGAACTGGATCGCGAGCGCCGAGAGATCGACGACCGTGAGCAGGGGCGCATTCTGGGGCACGTAGGATTGATCGGTCTGGGCGAGCGATCCCACCATGCCGGCAACCGGAGAGCGCACGGTGAGGGCATCGAGCCGGCGCTTCAGGCCGGCGACGAGCAGCGCCTGGGCGTTGCGCGCCAGAGTGCGCGTGCGCAGGTCGAGCAGGATCTGCTGCTGACCCAGGCGCGCATTCTCCCGCGCGTGCTCGAAGCTCAACCTGGCGATCGAGTAGGCGTCGTATTCAGCCTCATAGCGTTGCTCGCTGATGACGTGCAGGCTCCACGCGGCTTGCTCGCGCTGCAGCTCGCGCAGAGCGGCCTGCATCCTGACCGCCGCCAGATCCGCCTGCTGCTGGTTGCCGAGCAGCTCTTGCTGCAACTCGATGCGCTGGCGGGCCAGCGCCGCATCCATGCTCTGCAGCGTGGCGAGCTCGCGCTGATACTCGTTGCCGAGGTCGGGACTGGAGAGATGGGCCAGCACCTGACCCTGCGACACGCGGTCGCCGGCGTGGACCGTATACCGGATGGTGCCGGCGGCGGTGGCAAAGAGACTGGGACTGATGGCCGCAATGACGGTGCCGCGGCCCGAGACGTCCTGAACGAAGCCGCCGCGGGTGACGGGGGCGATCTCCAGGCTCTGCAGCGACACCACGTGTCCGGACTGCGCCCAGCTGCGCGCGAGCCAGGTGAGCAGCAGCGCGAGCCCGATGAGGCCGGCTGCCGCGGCGTAAACGATCTTCCGCCGATACCACTGCGGAGAAGATGTCGTGCGCGTGACATCCTGCGCGGCCGTGTCGCGGATTGGTGTCGGCGCGGCGCTCGCAGAGGAGGGGGGCTTGAGGTTGGTGATGCTCATCGCGGCTCTCGGGCCAGCTCGTTGCAGGCCGCGTGCCAACACGGTCGTGTGGTCTCAAGTACTTAATCGAAAAGGAATTGTGCTGCCGCCGCAGGCCGGGTGGCACGGCCGCGCGCGTCCGCCCGCCGGACAGCGGACACTCGGCGTACACTTCCGGTTGCGCTTCGGTCCTGGCTTGCAGGACCTGAGCGCAGCCTGCAAGCTC
>JASHVV010000334.1 GCA_030044385.1 Gammaproteobacteria bacterium | reverse complement strand
GCCGGGATGCTCCAGCTCTCGTAGAGCGCGGCCAGCGCCAGGTAAACGACGAGGATCGAGAGAGCGAACAGCGCCGGCGCCTGCGCGGCGGAGAAGATCTCCTGCAGCGACTGCCCCGCCCAGTCATAACCGAAGCCATTCGGCAGGTATGTGTTGACCAGGCGCTGCATCTCATTCATCGCCTGGCCGGAGCTGTAGCCCGGCGCGGCGGAGCCTATGATCTCGACCGCGGGGTAGCCGTCATAGCGCGTGAGGGAGAGCGGCGCGATGACCCACCGGGGCTTCACGAAATCCGACAGCGGGATCATGGTGCTGTTGGCGCCGGCGAGGTAGTAGTGCTGCAAGGCGGCGGGACCCATGCGATAGGGGGCGTCGGCCTGCAACAGCACCTGCAATACGCGGCCGTCGTAGAGGAAGTCGTTGGCGAACACCGGCGCGAGCATGAGCTGCAGGGCCGTGTAAGCGTCGTTGACCGATACACCCATCGACTGCGCCTGCACCCGATCGACGGTGAGCTCCAGCTGCGGCTGCGGCGCGAGGCCGTTCTCCCGCACCTCCGAGAGCATGGGGTCGTTGGCGGCGTGGGTCAGCAGGGTATCCTGCGCTTGCCTTAGCGCCTCACGGCCGAGGCCGCCGCGATCCTCCAGATAGAAGTCGAACCCGCCGAACTGGCCGAGCCCGCGGATCGCGGGCCGGTTGCTGATGACCACCTGCGCATCGTGGATCCGGCTCTGCACGGCTGAGTTGGCCCAGCTTACGAACTGGTCGGCCGTCTGTTTGCGCTGATCCCAGTTGATGAGATGGATGTAGACGCTGCCGGTGTTCTCCGCATCACCCCCGAAACCGGAGCCGGCGACCTGGAACACATCGTGAGCCGCGTGATCGCCGATGAGGATGTGATACACCCGTTGCATCACCTCTTCGGTGCGCGCAAGCGTCGCGCCGGCCGGCAGCTCGACGCTCCCCATGACGTCGCTCTGATCCTCCTCGGGCACGAAGCTGCCTGGCAGCTTCACGAAGAGGAATACACCGAGCACCAGCACCACCGCATACCCGATCAGCCAGCGCGGCAGGTGGGTCACGGACTGGAATACCCGCCTGACGTAGGCGGCGCGCGTGCCCTCGAATGCCCTGTTGAACGCACGGAACAGGATGTTGGCCTTCATGTGCTCGGCCCTGAGGAGGGTGGCACAGAGAGAGGGCGTCCAGGAGAGCGCGAAGAACGCGGAGAACAGCATCGAAAGGGCGATGGTGAGGGCGAACTGCCGATAGATCACGCCGGTGCTGCCGGTCTGCATGGCGCTCGGGATGAAGACGGCCGCGAGCACCAGCGTGATCGCCACGATGGCGCCGCTGATCTGGCGCATGGCCTTGCGGGCGGCCTCCTTGGGCGGCAGGTGCTCCTCATGCATGATGCGGTCGACCGCCTCCACGACCACTATGGCATCGTCGACGACGATGCCGATGGCGAGCACCATGGCGAACAAGGTGAGCTGGTTGATGGAGTATCCCAGCGCATACACGCCGATGAGCGCGCCGAGGAGCGCCGTGGGCACCACCAGCAGCGGGATGATGGTGGCGCGAAAGCTCTGCAGGAAGACCAGCATCACGACGAAGACCAGGCCGATCGCCTCGAGCAGCGTGATCATCACATCGTGGATGGCCGCCTTGATGAAGAGCGTCTCATCGACCGGCGTGAACCAGGTGACGCCCGGCGGAAACGACTTCTGCAGCCGCGCCATCTCGGCATTCACCGCCTTGATGACCTCCAGCGCGTTGGCGTCGGGCAGGGTTTGAATGCCGAAAGCGGCAACCGTAGTCGAATTCACCCTGGTGGAGAAGGAGTAGTTCTGCAGTCCCAGACCGATCCGCGCCACGTCCCCGAGCCGTACCGAGGTGCCGTTGGGGTTGGTGCGCAGCAGGATGTTCTTGAACTGCCCGACTGAATCGAACTGTCCCTCGGTGGTGACCGTGGCGGTGGTCTGCTGATCGCTCTCCGCGGGCGCCGAGCCGATCGAGCCGGAGGCGATCTGGATGTTCTGTCCCTGCACGGCATTCAGCGCATCGGCGGCCGAGAGGCCGTAGGCGTGCAGCTTGTCGGGGTTCAGCCAGATCCGCATGGCGTAATCGGAGCCGAACAGCGACGCGGAGCCGACACCCGGAACGCGCTCGATCGGATCGAGGATGCGGGAGGCGACCAGGTGGTTGAGCGCCGCGCGGTCGGGACCGCCGGGACCGGACTGCAGCGCGATGAAGGCGAGGAATCCGGTGCTCGTCTTGTTGACCTGGATGCCCTGCTGGGTGACCTCGGCCGGCAGCAGCGGATCGGCGAGCGCGACCCGGTTCTGCGTCTGTACTTCGGCGATGTCCGGATTGGTGCCGGTCTCGAAGGTGAGGGTGATCTGCGAGCTGCCGAAGCTCGACTGCGAGGTGAAGTAGAGCAGGTTGTCGATGCTGGTGAGCTGTTGCTCGATCACCTGCGTGACGGTGGCTTCCACCGTGCGCGCATTCGCCCCGGGGTAGCTGGCGTTGATGACGACCTGGGGCGGCGCGATATTGGGATACGAATCGCTCGGCAGCCGCGACAGCGCGATACCGCCCATCAGCATGACGAGCAGCGCGATGACCCAGGCGAAGACCGGCCGGTCGATGAAAAACTGCGGCACCCGCGGTTCCCTACCTCGCGGAATCCGCGGCGGCGGCCATCCCTTGCACTCCCGTCGCGGGCGTCACTCCGGTGGCGGCGCTCGTCTTGGTGCTGGCCGTGGACTCCTCGACGGCCGCGACTTTGGCGCCCGGATGGGCGCTCTGGATACCGGTGACGATGATCCGGTCACCCGCAGCGAGCCCGCTCGAGACGATCCAGTCGACACCCGAGGTCCCCTCGGTCGACACGCGTTTTTCGATGACGGTATCGTCGGTGCCGACAGTGAGGACATAGGCGCCCTGAGCGTCGCGCTGCAGCGCGGCCTGCGGCACGAGGAAAGCCTGCTGCGCAAAGGCGACCGTCAGACGCAGGGTGACGTACATGCCGGGCAGCAGGGTGTGGTCCGGATTGGGGAGGATGCCGCGCAGCGCCGCGGTGCCGGTGCTCGGATCCACCGTGGCGGCGCGAAAATCGAGCACTCCGGCGATGCCGTAGGGTGTCCCGTCGGGCATGGTGAGCTGGACCTTCGCCTGATTGCCTGACGCGGCGATGACGTGGCCCGATTGCACCTCGCTCGAGAGCTGCTCGAGCTGCGTCGCGGGCTCGTCGAAGTTCACGTAGATCGGATCGAGCTGGTCGATGGTGGTCAGCAGCGTGGGTGTGCCCTGACCGACCAGCGCGCCCTCGGTCACCTGCTGCTCGCCGGCGATGCCTGAGATCGGCGAGGTCACATTGGTGTACCCGAGATTGATGCGTGCGCTCTCGACGTTGGCCTGAGCCTGTTTCACGGCGGCGGCGGTGGAGCGCTCGGCGGCCTCATCGGTGTCGAGCTGCTGCTCGGAGACGAGATGGCTCGCGATGAGATCGCGGTCGCGCTGCGCGGTGGCGTGTGCGTTGGCGGCGTTCGCGCGGGCCTGCGCGAGGGCTGCAAGGGCCGCATCGAGCGCCGCCCTGTAGGGCGCGGGATCGATCTCGAAGAGCGGCTGGCCCGCCTCGACCTTCGAGCCCTCCCGGTAGAGTCGCTTGAGGAGGACGCCCGATACCCGGGCGAGCACATTGGCCTCGCGGTACGCGGACAGGCGCCCGGTGAAGCTGCCCGTCAGCGGAACCTGTTGCGGTTCCACCGCGGTCACGGTCACCGGCGGGGGCGCGGACGCCACGGCCTGTGGCGCACCCTGGCCCGACGAGCCGCAGCCCGCGAGCGACGCGGCCGCCGCCGCGAGCAGTGCGCTCCAGGCGCACCTGTTAACAGTTCTTGACAAGCGCATTGCAGGAATGAGAAAAAATAACTGCCACAGCAGCAGCCCTCGCGGCAGCAGTATTGCGAGCGGCAAATCTTACCGGCAGCCCCGTCAATAGCAAGCCATGGTCGACGGTCCGACAGGTTCGCGCGGCAGGACCCGTTCCCCGGAAGAGACACCCGGCGTGCGCGCCTTCGTCAGCCGCAACGGCAACGAGACCGCGGCGAGGCTTTCCTGTGATCTTTTCCGCTCGGCCGGCCTCGCTCTCGCCCTGCCGGGCGGCGGGAGCCCGCCGGCCCCCCGGGCGGAGCCGACCTCAGCCGGCGCTCTCCGCCGCGTGGACGACGTAGCCGCCTGATTTATCGTCGCGCTCGAGCGCGAGCAGATGCCGCTGCGCGGCCTCTTCCAGCAGCTTGTTGAAGGAGCGGAAGCCGTAATAACTCTCGTTGAAGCCCGGGCGCCGACGCTTCAGCGTCTGCTTAACCATGGAGCCCCAGATCCGATCCTCCGCGCCCCGCTCGGCGAGCAGGGCATCGATCGTCGCCAGCACCAGGTCGAAAGCCTCCTGCTTGCGGTCCTCCTCCAGATGGGCGTGCTCGCCGTCCTTTTCCGCGGTCGCCTGCGCGGTGTCCGGCGCATGGGGGGCCCGCTTTCGGGGCGCCCGGCGCGGCTTTTGCTGCTCGCGCACGAGGTCGTCGTAGTAGATGAACTCGTCGCAGTTGGCGATGAGCAGATCGGAGGTCGAGTTCTTCACGCCGACTCCGATCACGCCCTTGTTGTTCTCGCGCAGCTTGCTCACGAGCGGCGAGAAATCCGAGTCGCCGCTGATGATGACGAAGGTGTCGACGTGCGGCTTGGTGTAGCAGAGGTC
>JASHVV010000333.1 GCA_030044385.1 Gammaproteobacteria bacterium | reverse complement strand
TGTCGACGGCCATGCCGAGTCCGCGGCACTGGAGCTCGCCGCGGTGGACGGGGAGCGTCGGGCAGCCGAGGGCGAAGCAGGAGACGATGTCGGTCCCGCCCGAGATGGAGGCGAGGTGCAGGTCCGGCTTGATCGCGCGATAGACGAAGTCGAAACCCTCGGGCAGCAGCGGCGAGCCGGTGGACAGGAGCGTCCTGAGCGCGGACAGGTCGACGTTGGCGGCGGGAACGAAGCCGTTCTTCTCCAGCGCGGAAAGATATTTGGCGCTGGTGCCGAAGACCGTCAGGCGCTCCTGTTGAGCGAGTTTCCAGAGCGCGCCGGGACGGGGATGGAAGGGGCTGCCGTCGTAGAGGACGAGAGTTGCGCCGGCGGCGAGCGCGCTCATCAGCCAGTTCCACATCATCCAGCCGCAGGTGGTGAAGTAGAAGACCCGGTCGCCCCGCCGGATGTCGGTGTGGAGGAGCTGCTCCTTCTGATGCTGCAGCAGCGTGCCGCCCGCGCCGTGCACGATGCACTTCGGAACGCCTGTCGTGCCGGAGGAGTAGAGGATGTACAGCGGGTGGTCGAACGGCACCGCCGCAAAGCCCAGTGGCGCGCCTCGCTCACCGAAGGCCGACCAGTGCCTGGCTCGCGCTGCGGCCGCCCCCAATCGATCCAGGACCGGTTGCGATTCCACGTATGGAATCACGACGATCCGCTCGATGCTCGGCAGCTGCGGGGCCACTTCGGCCATCTGTGCGAGGGAGTCGATCGTCTTGCCGGCGTAGAAGTAGCCGTCTGCCGTGAACAGCACCTTGGGAGCAATCTGACCGAAGCGGTCGAGCACGCCGTGCGCGCCGAAATCGGGCGAGCAGGACGACCAGGTCGCCCCGAGGCTGGCCGTCGCCAGCATCGCGATGGCGGTCTCCGGCAGGTTGGGCAGAAAGCCCGCGACGCGGTCGCCCTCGCCGACACCCGCGGACCTCAGTCCCGCCGCGATCCGTGCGACTTCCCGGCGCAGCTCGTGATGAGAGATCTGTCTGCGGGTGCCGCGCTCGTTGACGAACACGATCGCGGCGTGATCGTCGTCATACCGCAGGAGGTTCTCCGCGAAGTTGAGCTGCGCGTTGGGGAAGAACCGCGCGCCGGGCATGCGGCCCGGGTTCTCGAGCGCCGGGCCCGCGCCCCACTCGGCCCGCACGTCGGCGAAGCGCGCGAGCTCGGTCCAGAACTCCCCGGGATGCGCCACGGACCAGGCGTACAGCTCCGCGTACCCTCCGAGCCGCAAGCCCTTGCGGGCGTTCAGGCACTCGGTGAACCGTGTCAGGTTGGAGTCGGCGACGCGGGCCGCGGAGGGGCGCCAGATCTCGGTCATGGAGCGCTAAAGCGACTGGTAGTTGGGACCGGAGCCGCCTTCGGGAGGCGTCCAGTCGATGATCTCGTAGGGATCCTTGATGTCGCAAGCCTTGCAATGCACGCAGTTGGCGGCGTTGATCTGCAGCCGCTTGCCGCCCGCCCCGTCGTCGACCATCTCGTAGACGTTGGCCGGGCAGAAGCGCTGGCAGGGATTGCCGAACTCCTTCGCGCAGCGGTCGATGCAGATGCTGGTGTCGAGCACCTTCAGGTGCGCGGGCTGGCTCTCGTCGTGGCTCGTGGCGGCGAAGAATACGGACGCCAGCCGATCGCGCGGCGGCAACGTCCGCTCGACCCAATGGCGCTCGGGCGACTCGTACCGGCCCAGCTCCTCGAGGCGGGCGTGATCGGGAGTGCGGTTCCTGAGCGTCCAGGGCGTGCGGCCGCCCGTCAGGACCTCGAGCCCGGAGTTGGCAACTCCGAGCCACAGGCCGGCCTTGAACCCCGGCTTGAAGTTGCGGACCGCGTGCAGCTCCCGCCCGCCCGGTGAGGCGCGCCACCGGGCGTCGAAGCCTTCCGGCTTGCCGGTCTCGGCGAGGTGCTCCGCCGCCAGCATGCCGGAGCGGATCGCCTGGTGAATGCCCTTGATCTTGGGCAGGTTGAGGCCGCTGCCGCTGTCCCCGATGAGCATCGCTCCCGGCATCTCGAGGCGCGGAATCGACTGCCAGCCGCCGGAAGCGATGGTGCGGGCGCCGGCCGCGAGAATCTCACCGCCCTCGAGGAAGGGCTTTACGGCGGGGTGATGCTTGAACTGTTGGAAGGCCTCGAACGGCGCCAGGCGCGGGTCCTGGTAATCGAGGCCCACGACGAACCCGACATAGGCGCGGTGGCCATCGAGGTGGTAGATGAAGCTGCCGCCGTACGTTCCCGAGTCGAGCGGCCAGCCGAAACTGTGCTGAATGAGCCCCGGCCGTACGCGTCCCTCGGGCAGCTGCCACAGCTCCTTCATGCCGAGGCTGTAGGTCTGGGGCGAGGAGCGGGCATCGAGCGCGAAGCGGCGGATGAGCTGCTTGGCGAGACTGCCGCGCGCCCCTTCGGCCACGACCGTGGTCCGAGCCCGGACTTCGGCGCCCGGGGTGAAATTCGGGCCCGGCTTGCCGCTCCTGTCGAGTCCCATGTCCCCGAGCTGTACGCCCGTCACGGCGCCGCCGGCTCCAACGAGGGGTACGGCCGCCGCGAATCCCGGAAAGACGTCCACGCCGAGGGACTCCGCCTTCCGCGCGAGCCAGGGCGTGAGCAGGCCGAGCGAGATGATGAAGTTACCGCGGTTGTGCAGCTGCGGCGGCAGCGGCAACCGCACGCTGCCCTTGCGGGTGAGCAGGCGGAACTCGTCGCGCGTGGCGGGCACGCAGATGCCGGGCGGCGACTGGCGCCACTCCGGCGCGAGCGCATCCAGCGGGCCGGGCTCCATGACCGCGCCGGAGAGTGCGTGCGCCCCCACCGCGGACGCCTTCTCGAGCACACAGACGTTGATGTCCGGTTGCAACTGCTTGAGCCGGATGGCGCACGCGAGCCCGGCGGGCCCGGCGCCAACGATGACGACGTCGTACTCCATGACGTCGCGTTGGATGTCAGGTTGATCGCCAGCGGAAGCGTTCATCTTACTGGGGCTGCATGCGTATGGCCCCATCGAGGCGGATGGTCTCGCCATTCAACATCGGGATCTCGAAGGCGGCGGCGACGAGGCGCGCGAACTCCTCGGGCTTGCCGAGGCGCTTGGGAAAAGGGATCTGAGCGGCGAGAGAGGCCTGCACCTCCGGGCTCATGGCGTCCATCATGGGCGTATGGAAGATGCCCGGAGCGATGGAGATGCAGCGGATCCCGAATCTCGCCAGCTCCCGCGCGATGGGCAGCGTCATGCCGGCGAGCCCCGCCTTGGTCGCGGCATACGCCGCCTGGCCGATCTGCCCTTCGAACGCGGCCACGGAGGAGGTATGCACCAGCAGTCCGCGCTCGCCGTCCGTGCCCGGCGCGTTGTGCTGCATGAGCGCGGCGGCGGCTTTGTCGCAGAGAAAGGTGCCGATCAGATTGATGTGCACCACCTTGGTGAAGAAATCCCCCGCCATCGGGCCGTTCTTGCCCAGCACGCGGCCGGCACCGATCACGCCCGCGCAATTGACGAGCAGATTGACCCCGCCCATGCGGGCTTGCGCGGCTTCCATCGCGGAAGTGACTTCCGCTTCCGAGGTCACGTCGCAGCGGACGAAGGCGGCGCCGTTCCCCAGGTCCGCGGCTGCCGCGCGGCCAGGCCCGTCCTGCACGTCCAGAATGACGACCTTGCCGCCTAGCGAGACGATGTGGCGCGCGACCGCCAGGCCGAGCCCCGAGGCGCCGCCGGTGACGACGGCGCGGGCGTTCTGAATCTGCATGATCTCCCCTTGTCCGCCTATTTTAGCCGATTAGCTCTACCGCCACGGCCACGGCCTCGCCGCCACCGATGCAGAGGGAGGCAATACCGCGCCGACTTCCGCGGCGCCGCAGGGCGTGCAGCAGGGTCGTCAGAATGCGGGCGCCGGTGGCACCGATCGGATGACCGAGCGCGCACGCGCCACCGTTGACGTTGACACGCGCGTGGTCGATGTCGACATCGCGCATCGCAGCCATGGTGACGGCGGCGAAGGCTTCATTGATCTCGTAGAGATCGGCATCGTGCGGCTTCCAGCCGAGCTGGTCCAGCACCTTGCGGATGGCTCCCACGGGAGCCGTGGTGAACCACTCCGGCTCCTGGGCATGGCTGGCCTGAGCCAGGATGCGGGCCATGGGCTTCAAGCCGCGGGCCGCCGCTGTCTCGGCACTGGCGATCACGAGCGCCGCCGCACCGTCGGAGATCGACGAGGAGCTGGCGGCGGTCACGGTGCCGTCCTTGCCGAAGGCCGGCCTCAGCGTCGCGATCCGGCTGATGTCGCAGGTGCCCGGGGTCTCATCGCGCGCGACGACCGTCTCACCTTTCCTGCCCTTGACGACCACGGGGGTGACTTCCGCGTCGAATTCGCCGCCTTCGACCGCCCGCAGTGCGCGGCGCACCGACTCCGCTGCAAAGGCGTCCTGGTCCTGCCGGCTGAAGCGGTACTTGACTGCCGTCGCGTCGGCGAAGCAGCCCATGAGCTTGCCGTCGAAGGGACTCTGCAGGCCGTCGTAAAACAGGTGGTCGAGCACCTCGCCGTGACCCAGGCGATAGCCGCCGCGCGCCCTGGGCAGCAGGTAGGGCGCATTGGTCATGGACTCCAGACCGCCTGCGAGCACGATGCCGGCGCCGCCGGCGCGGATCTGGTCGGCGGCCAGCATCACCGCCTTCAGTCCCGAGCCGCACATCTTGTTGACGGTGGTGGCGGGCGTGGCGAGGGGAATCCCGGCGCCGAGGGCCGCCTGACGGGCAGGGGCCTGGCCGAGGCCGGCCGGCAACACACAGCCCAGGATGACCTCCTGCACGTCGGCCGCGCCGACGCCGGCGGCCTGGATGGCGGCCGCGGCCGCGGCGGCTCCGAGCTGCGGCGCGGTTACCGGCGCGAGGGCGCCCTGGAACGCGCCGATCGGGGTGCGCCGGGCCGAGAGGATGACGACTTCGGT
>JASHVV010000332.1 GCA_030044385.1 Gammaproteobacteria bacterium | reverse complement strand
TGGATCTGAGAACCGCTGGGCTGCAGGCGGCCGGTGGCCGAGGCATTGTGTAGACTTTCGGGTTCCATTCCCGTGAGCCACGATGCCAGTGCCCCCTTACGCGCCCGACGATGAGCTGATCGAGGCCCTGCTCGCCCCCGCCGTGGCGGCGGGCCGGGCCGCCCTCGAGATCTACCACGCCGGCTTCACCGTCACCCGGAAGGCCGATCAGTCGCCCGTGACCGCGGCCGACCATGCCTCGGAGAAGATCATTCTCGAGCATCTGGCGCGGCTCGCGCCCGGCATCCCGGCGGTCGCGGAGGAAGCGGCCGCGGCCGGCTCCGTCCCGCAGGTGCAGGAGGCGTTCTTTCTCGTGGACCCCCTGGACGGCACGAAGGAATTCATCCACCGGCGCGGCGAATTCACCGTCAATATTGCGCTGATCCGCCAGCGAATGCCGGCACTCGGGGTCGTGTATTCCCCCGTGGGCGGGATGCTCTATGCTGGCAACGTCGCAGCAGGACGTGCCTTCCGATGCTCTTATCCTACAGATGCCGTGACGCCTGGACCCCGTGAGCCGCTGCACGTACGACCCGTCCCGGCTGCAGGACTCACCGCGGTGGTATCGCGGTCGCACTCCACGCCGGAAACGGAAGCCTACCTGAAGCACTACCCGGTGCAGGACCGGGTCTCCGTCGGCTCATCGCTGAAGTTCTGCCTGGTGGCCGCCGGCGAGGCCGACCTCTATCCGCGCCTCGGCCCCACCATGGAGTGGGACACGGCCGCCGGACACGCGGTGCTGGCGGCAGCGGGCGGCAAAGTGCTCGCGCCGGGCGGCGCGCCGCTCGCCTACGGCAAGCCCGGATTCCGCAATTCCTTCTTCATCGCAAGCGGGGCCCTGAATCCCGTGCCGCTGGCCGCATGAGGCGCTGATGACCCCGCAGATCGAGTCTCGTCACACGCTGTCGCGGCACCTGAAGCGGCTCGAGGCGGAATCCATCGGCATCCTGCGCGAGGTCGCCGCGGAGTTTCGCAATCCGGTGATGCTCTACTCGATCGGCAAGGACTCCGGGGTGATGGTGCATCTCGCCCTGAAGGCGTTCCATCCCTCGAAGCCGCCCTTCCCGCTGCTGCACGTCGATACGAAGTGGAAGTTCCGCGACATGATCCGCCATCGGGACGAGCTCGTGGCGCGCTACGGCCTGAAGCTGCTCGTGCACACCAACCCCGAGGGCCTCGCCCGCGGCATCGATCCCATCGCCTCCGGCTCCCAGCTGCACACCCAGGTGATGAAGACCGAGGCGCTGAAGCAGGCGCTCGATAAATGGGAGTTCGACGCGGCCTTCGGCGGCGCGCGGCGCGACGAGGAGAAGAGCCGCGCCAAGGAGCGCGTCTTCTCCTTCCGCTCCGCCGGCCACGTCTGGGATCCGCGCAACCAGCGGCCGGAGCTGTGGAATCTCTACAACACGCGGATCAACAAGGGCGAGACCATCCGCGTCTTTCCGCTGTCCGACTGGACGGAGCTCGACATCTGGCAGTACACCCGCGCCGAGCAGATCCCGGTGGTGCCGCTCTACTTCGCGGCTCCCCGCCCGGTGGTGGAGCGCGACGGCGTCCTCATCATGCGCGATGACGATCGCATGCCGCTCAAGCCCGGCGAGGTCGAGCAGGTGCGCACGGTGCGGTTCCGCTCCCTCGGCTGCTATCCGCTTTCGGCGGCGATCGAGAGCCGGGCCGCCACCCTCGACGACATCATCGAGGAGATGACGATCGCGCGCACCTCCGAGCGCTCGGGCCGCCTCATCGACAACGACGAGGCGGCCTCGATGGAGAAGAAAAAGCGCGAGGGGTACTTCTGATGGAGGCACGGCCATGACCGCTTACGCGCACGATCAGGTGACGGTGAGCTCGCGCGGCCGCGGCGGGCCCGAAAAAGGGCTGCTGCGATTCCTCACCTGCGGCTCGGTGGACGACGGCAAGTCGACGCTCATCGGCCGCCTGCTCTACGACACGAAGCTCATCCTCGAGGATCAGCTCGTGGCCCTGAAGCGCGACAGCCGCAAGCACGGCACCAACGGCGACGATCTCGATTTCGCGCTGCTGGTCGACGGCCTCGAAGCCGAGCGCGAGCAGGGCATCACCATCGATGTGGCCTACCGGTTCTTCTCGACTCCGCGGCGCGCCTTCATCGTGGCCGACACGCCCGGCCACGAGCAGTACACGCGCAACATGGCGACGGGCGCCTCCAACTCCCAGGCTGCCGTGATCCTGATCGATGCGCGCAAAGGAGTGCTGACGCAGACGCGGCGGCACAGCTACATCTGCTCGCTGCTGGGCATCCGGCACGTCGTGCTCGCCGTCAACAAGATCGACCTGGTCGATTTCTCGGGCGAGCGCTTTCATCACATCGTGGGCGACTACCTCGGCTTCGCGCAGGCGCTCGCCTTCAGCTCCATCACTCCCATTCCGGTGTCCGCGCGCCATGGCGACAACATCACCCGGCGATCGCAGCGGATGTGCTGGTACGACGGCCCGACCCTGCTCGAGCACCTCGAGGGACTCGATGCCAGCGAGGGGCTCGAGGCCAAGCCTTTCCGCTTTCCCGTGCAGTGGGTCAACCGTCCCAACCAGGACTTCCGCGGCTTCTCCGGGACCGTCGCCTCGGGCCTCGTGCGGGCCGGGGACCGCGTGGTCGTCGCCGCCTCCGGCAAGGAGACGAAGGTCGGACGCATCGTCACTGCCGACGGCGATCTGCCGGAGGCGCGCGCCGGCGACGCGGTCACGATCACGCTGGCCGACGAAGTGGACGTGGCCCGCGGCGACATGCTCTCGGAGCCGCAGGCCCGGCCGGAGGTCGTCGACCTCTTCGCCGCGCAGGTGCTGTGGATGATCGAGGAGCCGATGCTCCCCGGACGCTCCTACCTCATGCGGATCGGCACCCGCTACGTACCGGCGCGGGTGACCAGCCTCAAGCACAAGACCGACGTCAACACCCTGGAGCACATCGCCGCGAAGACCCTCGCGCTCAACGAGATCGGCCTCTGCAACATCTCGACGGCGACGCCGGTTGCGTTCGATCCCTATGCCGAGAACCGCGCCACCGGCGCCTTCGTGCTGATCGACCGCTTCACCAACGCCACCGCCGGCGCGGGCATGGTCTCCTTCGGGCTGCGCCGGGCCACCAACATCCATCGGCAGGCCCTGCTGGTCGACAAGGCGGCGCGCGTGCGCCTGAACGGCCACCGTCCCGCCATCCTCTGGTTCACCGGATTCTCCGGGTCCGGCAAGAGCACCATCGCCAACATCGTGGAGCGGGAGCTGCACGCCCGCGGCGCGCATACCTACATGCTCGACGGCGACAACGTCCGGCACGGATTGAACCGCGATCTGGGCTTCACCGACGTCGACCGGGTGGAGAACATCCGCCGCGTCGGCGAGGTCGCCCGCCTGTTCGTCGATGCCGGCGCCATCGTGCTCTGCTCGTTCATCTCGCCGTTCCGCGCCGAGCGGCGCATGGTGCGGGAGCTGGTCGGGGACGGAGAGTTCGTCGAGATCCACGTCGACACGCCGCTCGAGATCTGCCGGCAGCGCGATCCGAAGGGACTCTACGCCCGTGCGCTCGAGGGCAAGATCAAGAACTTCACCGGCATCGACTCGCCCTACGAGGCGCCGGAGAACGCCGAGATCGTCGTCGATACCAGCGAGGGCTCCGCCGAGGAGGCGGCCGCCCGCATCGTCGCGGCGCTGCGCGAGAAGCAGGTCATCTCGTGAAGAGCACGATCTTCCCGATGTGCGCGCCGGACTCCATCAGCGCGTGGGCGCGCGCGGCCTCCCGCAGCGGCAAGCGCGCGTGAATCACGGGTCGTAGGGACTTCGACTCGAAGAGCGGCCATACTTCCCTGCGCAGCGCGGCGGCGATCTCGCCTTTGGCCGCCACGGTCTGCGGACGCAACGTCGAGCCGCCCACCCAGAGGCGCTTCTTCATCAGCGTGACGAGATCGAGCTCGGCGTGGGTGCCGTGCTGAGTCGCAATGACCGCAATGCGGCCGTTCGCCGCCGCCGCGGCCATGTTGCGCGCCAGGTAATCGCCGCCGACCATGTCGAGGACGACATCGGCGCCCTGCCCGCCTGTCGCTTCCAGCGTGCGAGCCACGAAATCCTCCCGCTTATAGTCGATCGCAGCGTCGGCGCCCAGCGTGAGGCAAGCCGTGCACTTCTCGGCAGTTCCGGCAGTGACGATCACGCGAGCTCCAAAAGCCTTTGCGAGGAGGATGGCGGTCGTGCCGATCCCGCTCGAGCCGCCATGGATCAGCAACGTCTCACCAGGCCGCAGGCGCGCGCGCATGAAGACGTTGTAGTAGACAGTGAAGAACGTCTCCGGCAGCGCTGCGGCTTCTTCCATTGAGAGCGCCGCCGGAACCGGGAGGCATTGCGCTGCCGGCGCAGTCACGTACTCGGCATATCCGCCGCCCGCTACGAGCGCACAGACGCGCGCCCCGACGGCGGGATTGGTTACACCTGTCCCAGCGCGCACGACCTCACCCGCCACCTCCAGCCCGGGAATGTCGGTAACGCCCCGCGGCGGCGGATACAGGCCCCTTCGCTGCAGCACATCAGGGCGGTTGACACCGGCTGCCGCGACTCGGATCAGCACCTCGCCCGGCCCAGGCTCCGGCACCGGCCGCGACACCGGCCGCAATCCCTCCGGCGGCCCCGGCGTGCCGATCTCCATCGCCGTCATGGTCGCGGGTATGTCGCTCATCAGGAGGTCAGCGTGTCCTCGACCTCGAGCAGCCTCTCGGCCACGTCGGGGCGGCCGAACAGGTACCCCTGGTACCGGGTGCACCCGCACTCGCGCAGGACCGCGAGCTGCTCGCGCGTTTCCACGCCCTCCGCCATGACATCGAGGCCGAGGTGGCCCGCGATGCCCACGATGGTGGAAACGATGGCCCGGTCGTTGGGATCCGAGGCAATGTCGTGCACGAACGATTTGTCGATCTTGAGCTGGTCGAGCGGCAGCCGCTTCAGGTACTGGAGAGAAGAGTAGCCGGTGCCGAAGTCGTCCAGGGAGAACTGTACGCCCTCCGCCTTGAGCAGGTTCATGGTGCCCACCGTGCGCTCGAGATCCCCGTGCAGCATGGTCTCGGTCACCTCCAGCTCCAGGCGGCGGGCGTCGATACCGTGCCGCCGGATCCGGCCCAGCACCTGCAGGGCGAATTCCGGCTGCTGAAACTGCAGCGAGCTGACATTGACCGCGAGCGACAGCTTGCGGGTGCGGGCCGCCCGGCTCCAGGCCGCGAGGCGCGCACAGGCCGCGTCGATGACCCACTCGCCGATCGGCAGGATCAGATGCGTCTCCTCGGCCAGCGCGATGAACTCCGCCGGTGACACCAGCCCGCGCTCCGGGTGATTCCAGCGCAACAGGGCCTCGGCGCCGAGCACGCGGCCGCTCTCATCCACCTGCTGCTGATAGTGGAGGACGAACTGCGAGCCCGCGATGGCGGTGCGCAGCTCGCCTTCCAGGGCGGCACGCGCATTGACGTTCTCCTGCATGCCCGGATCGAAGAAACGCATGGCATTGTGCCCGGACTTCTTTGCCTGATGCAGCGCGATGTTGGCCTGCTTGACCAGATCCTGCGCCGTCTGCCGGCGGCCGGCGAGGATGGTCGCGCCCACGCTGCAACTGAGATGCATGTTGGCATCCGACACTTCATAGGAGCCGGACACTGCGTGCATCATTTTCAGCCCGAACGCCTTGGCCTGGGCCGCCGCCGCCAGGGGCTGCGCCGCGAGATCCTCCAGCAGAACCATGAATTCGTCCCCATCTGCGCGCGCCACCGTGTCGCCTGCGCGGACCTCGGCCGCGAGCCTTGCGGACACCTGCTGCAGCAGAGCATCCCCGGCGGCATGCCCCAGCGTGTCGTTGACGCTCTTGAAGTTGTCGAGGTTGAGCAGCAGCAGCGCTCCGCACTGGCCGCTGCGGGCGCTGATCGAGAGCGCCTGGCCGAGCCGGTCCTGGAACAGCTCCCGATTGGGCAGCCGCGTCAGCTGGTCGAAGAGCGCCAGATGCCGGATGCGCTCTTCGGCTTCCTTGCGCTCCGTGAAGTCCATCAGGAACGACATGGTGAGCGGGCCGTCCGCGAGCTCGATGCGCTTGGTCGAGGCGAACAGCGGAAACTCGCTCCCGTCCTTGCGCAGACCCACGGTCTCGTAGCTCGTCGGCGCCGGCAATCCGCGCCGGCGACGCTCGATCAGCCGCTGCATCTCGGCGCGGCGGCTCGGGGCGACGCGTTGCAGGAGCGGCGTCTGCCGCACTTCGTCCGCGGTGTAGCCGAACATCTTCAGGTATTGGGCATTGACCTCCAGGGTCGTGCCGTCGCGGCTGAAGGAGATGGCGATGGGCGACTGCTCGATGAGCGTGCGCAGCCGCATGTCGCTCTCCCGCAACCGGTCCTGGGCGCGCCGGTCCGCCGAGATGTCCTCCACGATCGACCACACGGCGCGCCGGCCGTCGCCGTCGGTCAATACTCCGTTGAGGCGCAGCGGAATGAGGCTGCCGTCCTTGCGGCGATACTCCTTCTCGTAGGGACCGAAGCGGCCGGTGCGCACCAGCAGATCGAACTGCCGCTGCTCCTCCTGCTCGTATTTGCTCGGAGTGAGCTCCGACTGGCTCATCCCCCGCAGCTCCGCGGCGGAAAAGCCGGTCATGGCCTCGAACGCCCGGTTGAACTCCTGGAAGCGCCCGTCCACGGTCAGCACGATGCCGAGCGGCGAGACCTCGAACAGGTTGCGCAGCTTGCGCTCGCTCTCCTCCAGCGCCGCTTCGATGCGCCTGCGCTCGGTCACGTCGCTGAAGCAGGCGATGAGCCGCAACACCTCGCCCGCGGCGCTCTTCAACGTGGATACCGCGAAGCGGGTGATCAGAATGTGGCCGTCCTTGTGCACGAACCGCTGTTCGCTGCGGAGCTGGTCGACGCGTCCGCAAGAGAGGTCGGCGAAGCGTTGCATCGCCTCGGACAGCTCCTCCGGTACGGTCAGCTCGCCCAGGGTCTTGCGGGCGAGCTCCCCGGCATCGTAACCGCTGAGCTCGAGCGCAACCTCGTTGGCTTCGACGATACGCCCGCTGCCGGGCTCGACCACCACCATCGCAAAGGGCGAGTGCTCGAACGCCACGCGGAAGCGCTCCTCTGAATCGAGCAGCTTGCGCTTCGTTTCCTGCGC
>JASHVV010000331.1 GCA_030044385.1 Gammaproteobacteria bacterium | reverse complement strand
GCGCTGTGGATGGACTTCCCCGGCGACCCGAAGGTTGCGAGCGTCGGCAACGAGTACATGTTCGGGCCCGATTTCCTGGTGGCGCCGGTCACGCGCCAGGGGCAGACACGCAAGCCGGTGTACCTGCCCGCGGGCGCCGACTGGTACGACTACTGGACCCACGAGCGCTTCTCCGGCGGTCAGACCGTCACCGTCGCGGCGCCGATCGATCGGATTCCGGTGTTCGTGCGCGCAGGGTCCATCCTGCCGCTCGGGGCGGTGGTGCCGAGCACCGCCACGCCCCAGGCCATCGAGCGGATCGAGGTCTATCCCGGCCGCGACGCCGATTTCGATCTCTACGACGACGACGGCGTCAGCTACGACTATCAGCGGGACGGAGGGCGTGTGACCCATCTGCACTGGGACGATGCGGCTCATCGCCTCACCGCGAGTGGCAGTGGAAAGATTCTGCAGAGTCCGGTGAAGGCGCTGCTGGAGGTGGTCGGCGCGCACTGACTCCTCATCGAGTAAGATGGCACCAATGAAGCCGTACATCGTCTGCCACATGGTGGCGAGCGTCGACGGACGCATCCTGCACAGCCGATGGCGTCCGGCGACTCGCGAGGGGGGAGAGCTCTTCGAGCGCCTGCACGGCAGAATCGGCGGCGATGCGTGGCTCGTGGGGCGGGTGACCGGACAGGAGTTCGCGAAAGCGCAGGCCTACGATGCTCACGCGGACCGGACCTACCCGAGGGAAGCCTGGCTCCCCCGACGTGATGCCGATGCATACGGAGTCGTGCTGGATGCGCGCGGCAAGATCGCCTGGGGGCGATCGGATATCGGCGGCGACCCGATCGTCGTTGCATTGACCGAGCAGGTCACCGACGCGCATCTTGCCGGACTGCGCCGGGATGGTGTTTCCTACTTCTTCGCCGGCAGGAGGGAGCTCGACCTGAAGGCCGTGGTGGAGTTCCTCAGCCGCGAGCTCGGCGTGAAGCGGCTGCTGGTCGAGGGCGGCGGCAACGTCAACGGCGAATTCCTGCGCGCAGGCCTCATCGATGAGATCAGCCTCGCCGTCTGCCCGGTGGTCGACGGCGCCCGAGGCGCCCCGAGCGTATTCGACTCGTCTGCTGCGGATGCGGACCTGCGGGCGCCGCTGGCGGAGATGGCGCTCGAGAGCTGTGAGGTCCTGGAACGGGGCGCCGTGTGGCTGCGTTATCGGCTGCGGAACGACGCTCCGGCGGCGCCGAGCGAGCCATCATGAGCTCATCCGGGCTGCGTTTCATTCTGATCCTGTCGGCGCTGGCCGCCGCGTTGTGTTGTGCATCGCCTGCCTTCGCACGCTCGCTCAGTGTTGAGAGCCCTGCCGTGACGGCTACCTTCAGCGACACGGGCGAGTATGGCGTGCGCGATGCCGAGACCGGGTGGACCCTGTCCGGGAAGCTCGGCGATAGGCCCGCCTCCGTGACCCGGAAGTCAGGCGAGGATCGGCTCGGCGCGTGGCGGGAAATCGACGCGCGCACACCCGGCGGAATTGCCTCGATCCGCGTGTATGAGCACGAGCCGGTGGTCCTCTTCCGCGACCGGCGGCTGCGCGCGGGCGCGAACCGGCATGTCTTTCCCGACTTCGAGGCGCTCCCGGCGGGACTGATGGAGCTCAGCTACCAGGTGACGACGTTCGCGAAGTACGAGCTCGGCAGCCTCGGCGCGGAGGGTCCTTGGGTGCTCTTCGACCGCAGCCGCAGAGCCATGGTGCTCGCGCCGGCGGACCACTTTCTGGCCGCGGACATGACCGACGCGCCGGGCGACGTGGACGCAGGGGGAATCGACCCGAAGATCCCGACGCTGCCGCCCGGATTCCAGCACGCGACGATGCTGGTGGTGGGAAAGGGCATCGGCACCACCCTGGATGCCTGGGGCCGCGCGCTGCAGGTGTTGAATGGCAAGAAGCCCGTGTCCAATCATGCCGACGTGCTGCTCGACAAGCTCGGTTACTGGACCGACAACGGCGCCACCTACTACTACAAGTTCGTCCCGAGCCTGGGATATGAAGGCACGCTCCTCGCCGTACGCGACGCGTACCGGAAGCTCGGCGTGCCGCTCGCATACATGCAGCTCGACAGCTGGTGGTATCCGAAGGAGAAAGGCAACAGCCTGGCCGCCATGGCGGTGAACGGCGAGACGGTGTATCGCGCGAATCCGCAGGTCTTTCCCCAGGGCTTGCCGGCTTTCCACCGGGAGCTGGGCCTGCCGTTCGCGGTGCACGCCCGCTGGGTCGCCGCCGACAGCCCCTACCGCCGCGAGTACGAGATGTCGCGCAACGTCGTGCTGTCGCCGGCGTTCTGGGATGGCACGGCGAGGTATCTACACGACAGCGGCGTGGTGGTGTACGAGCAGGACTGGCTGAATCACAACGCCCGTCCGGCCGTGAACCTGACCGATCCGCGGCAGTTCCTGGGCCACATGGCGCGGGGAATGGGCGCGGAGGGCATCGCCATCCAGTATTGCATGGCGCTTCCCGGTTATTTTCTCGCCAGCACGCGTTATCCGGAGCTGGAGACGGCCCGTGTCAGCGACGACCGGTTCGAGCCCTCACGCTGGAACGAGTTTCTCTACGGCTCGGCGCTGGCGCACGCCGTCGGCTTGTGGCCGTGGAGCGACGTGTTCATGAGCCGGGAGCTGCCGGAGCTGATTCTGAGCACGCTCTCCGCCGGACCGGTGGGTGTGGGCGATGCGCTGGACCAGATCGATCCATCGAACCTCAAGAGAGCGATGCGGGCGGATTCGGTGCTCCTGAAGCCTGACGTACCGATCGAGCCCACCGATGCCTCGATGATCTCCGACGCGCAGAGCCTGGATGCTCCCATGGTGGCCGCAACGCACAGCGGGGAGGAGGCGGAGGTGTTTGCCTATCCGCGCCTGAATTCCCAGGCGCAGGTTACCGTTTCCCTGCGTCAGCTGCACATCAAGGGTCCGGCGTACGAGTGGGATTGGGTGCGGCAGACGGGTCGGCTAGTTCCCGCCGGGGGCTCCTTCGCGATGGTCTTCGAAAACGGTTGGGCTTATTCCGTCGTGACACCGTTAGGCAAGGACGGCATGGGCTTGCTCGGAGATGCGGGCAAGATCGTGCCCCTGGCGAGGGAGCGGTTCCCCACGGTCAGGAATTCCACGGACGCCGCGGTGAAAATCGCGTTCGCTCCCGGCGAAGAGGCGGTGACGCTTACCGGATACGCGGCCACCCGCCCGGCCGTTCGGGCACTGCATGGCAGCGTCGACCCGGTGCAATACGCCGATACGACGCACCTCTTCCGCGTGACCGCGCATCCGGCGACGGGCAAGGCCGGCGCACGGAGCGCGGACCTGGTCATCCGCGATCCTTGATCTCTTCTTTGACGATCGCGTCCGCTGCGTTGGCTTCCAGAACCCAGGCGGCTGCGGCGTCGACGGTGTATTCGTCCTCGTACCAGAGAAGCCCGAAGTCGGTGATGCACTCCGGAAAGTCCGGCTTGATGACGATGTAGCCGGGAATCATGCCGCCGGGGATGAAGCTGTTGTCGAATCGGTTGTTGCCATATGCCTGCAGCTTCGAGGCGGTGCCGATCCCCGAGATGTACGACACGCTGGAGACGGGGTGCGTGCCGAGCAGGTAGTTGGCGGCGCGGAGCGTGTATTGCGGTCCGACGATATCGGGAAAGGCCTCGTGGAGAAAATACAGGGCGGCGCCGAACCCTGCCACGTCGGCGGAGTCGCCCCAGGCACCGAGCGCCGGCGGCACGCCGAAGGGTGTCGCGGCGAGATATTGGTTGAGTTGCGGCACGAATGCCTTCACGGTCGCCTCGAGGCGCGTCCGGTAGGCGGCGGGCAGGTACGGGAGGACGCGCACTGCCGACCAGCCGCCGAAGCCCAGCTCTTTCGCCGTCGACGGGAACATCTCCTCCACGCGCTTCTTATAGGGATCCGCGCCGTGCGTGGCGAGGGTCAATTCCACCGCGGCCGTCCACTCCGGTGAGCCGAGGATGGGCTCTCGGTATCCGCGCGCGCCCTCCAGATAACCCGGTAGGCGCTTCTCCACGGGGTGAGCCCGCGCGTCTTGCCAGAGCTTGACGGCGGCATCGAGGCACTGTTTCGACAGCGGGTCGTTCCAGCCCTTCAGGGTGCGGGAGGCGGCGGCCAGGGATGCCGCGGCGGCGTATTCCATGCTCGGGGACGTCATCGTCCAGGCCCAGCGGGGGTAGGGGTTGTTGGAGTAGATCCCGGTTTGCGAAGCGCCATCCCCGACGAACGTGTATGCCTGCAGGTAGGGGGATTGGATGCCTATGAAAGGGTGCCCGACGGCATGGACTTGCGCGAGCGTCTGCAGAACGCCGTGCTCTACTTGTTCGACGATGTCCGGGACACCGTCCGGCCGATGCATTTCGACCGAGCGAGCTTTCTCGTTCACCGAAAGCTCGTCCCACTTCACGTGAAACGCCTCATAGGTCAGCGCCAGGTTCTGGATGGTGCCGTACTGGCCGAAGGCGTCGTTGTCGAAGTCGCCCGCGTCGAACCAGCCGCCGACCGCGAGACCCGGGATGTGCTGTCCGGGCTTGTAGGGTGACTCCGTGTCCGGGCCCATCCAATAGCCATCGAAGTGCATGATGTTCGGTGGCGCCTGCAGGGCGTCGGTCATGTGCGCGATGCCGTGCCACAGGTGATAGGCGTCGCGCACCGACACGTGATCCATCTGCTCGGCGAGAAAGCCATCGAGCGTGGTCTGCCAGGTGTTTCCATACACATCCCGGGCGATGGGGAACACGCCGGTCCGCTCGCCGGCATATTCGATGACATAGAGGCCGGGCTTCCTGACCGAGGAGAAATCGAATTTCGCGTAGACGTAGCGCAGCCAGGGCTTCGGAGTCGACACGGGACCTTCGAAGACCTTGCGGTAGGTGCCGTCATCCCCGAGCCGCAGCACGGCCGCGGTTCGCGGCGCCTGGAACCGCGGATCGAGCTCGATCACCGCGGTTTTCGGGAAGTCGGCGGCATATCCGGCCTGGCTGTGCGCGATCATGGGCGGCCGGGTCCAGCCGGG
>JASHVV010000330.1 GCA_030044385.1 Gammaproteobacteria bacterium | reverse complement strand
TGATCTGGGCCTCCAGGCTGGGCGTCGCTCTCCTGGGTAGCCGAACCGCGAGGATCGGGATCGACAACGGACTGCCGCGAGTCCGCTATCCCGCGATCACATCGGCCAGTTGCGCCAGCCGACGCTCCAGAAACCGGCGTTCCGGCTCCGATTGCGCCAGTGCGAGCGCTCGCGCATAGGCTTCCCGTGCCTCAGTCGCCCTGCCGAGCCGCCGGCAGAGGTCCGCGCGGGCCGCATGAGCCAGGCGGTAATCGGCCAGCTCGCCCCTGGCAAGCAGCGCGTCGACGAGGGTCAGGCCGGCGGCCGGGCCGTCCCGCATGGCCACCGCGACGGCCCGGTTGAGCTCGATGATGGGTGTCGGCTCGATCCGCAAGAGCAGGTCGTACAGGTAGACGATTTCCTTCCAGTCGGTATCGGCGGCTCGGGCAGCCCGGCAGTGCGTCGCGCCGATGGCGGCTTGCAGCGTGTAAGGTCCGAACCGGCGTGTGGCCAGTGCCTGCCCCACCAGCGCCGAGCCTTCGGCGATCTGCGCCCGGTTCCAGAGCGAGCGGTCCTGCTCCTCGAGCACGATGAGCTCGCCGGCGGGCGAGGCGCGCGCGGCACGGCGGGAATCGTGCAGCAGCATCAGCGCCAGCAGGCCGATGGCCTCCGTCTCCGGCAGCATCTCGACCAGCAGCTTGCCCAGGCGGATCGCCTCGCTCGCCAGGTCGAGGCGCATCAGCTCGGCGCCGCTGCTCGCCGCGTAGCCTTCATTGAAGACGAGGTAAATGACCCGCAGGACCGGCTCGAGGCGCTCCGCCAGCTCGCCGGCAGCAGGGACTTCGTATGGAATCCGCGCGTCGCGGATCTTCCCCTTGGCGCGCACGATCCGCTGCGCCAGCGTGGGCACGGGCGTGAGGAAGGCTTGCGCGATCTGCTCCGTCGTCAGGCCGCAGACCTCCCGCAGGGTCAGTGCGATCTGCGCATCGGGCGCCAGGGCGGGGTGGCAACAGGTGAAGATCAGCCGTAGCCGATCGTCGGGAACGGTCGGATCGTCCTCGTCCGCGGGCGCTGCCTGATCGGCGACGGTATCGTGAGCGAGCGGGTCGAACGAATCGAAGCGCGCCTGGCGCCGAAGTTGATCGATGCTGCGGAAGCGGCCCGCGGAAACCAGCCAGGCGCGGGGATTCTCCGGCAGCCCTTGCTCCGGCCACTTCTCGAGCGCCGCCCGAAATGCCTCGTGCAGCGCTTCCTCGGCCCGATCGAAATCGCCGAGCAGCCGGATCAGGGTCGCGAGCACGGCGCGCGATTCGCTCTGGTATACGGCCTCCATCCGCTGCTTGAAATCCGCGTCGGGCATGTGTTGCGCCGCTGTCTCAGCGCGCGGGAATGTGCTGCGCCCGGTAGGCGCCCGGCGTCAGGCCCGTCGCGCGGCGGAACTGGCGGTTGAACGTCGACAGATCTTCGAAACCGCAGTCCGACGCCACGGCCGCGATGGCGTCATCGCTGCGCCGCAGTCTGACCGCCGCGCGGTGCAGGCGCATACGCAACATGTACTGCCCGGGCGTGACGCCGACGACCTGCTCGAACATCCGCAGGAAATGATACGGGCTGACGGCCGACTCGGCGGCCAGCTCATCGAGGGTCAGGCGCGCGCCGCGGCGCGCTTCGATGTTGCGCAGGGCAGCAGCGACCCTGCGCTCGTCCCGGGCTGTTGGCGAGCGCCGTGCGGGCGAGGCACCCTCATTGAGGACCGAGCGCACCGCCGCGGCCACACGCAGCGCCAGTTCCCTGAATTCCTCGATCTGGCCGCCTTCGTCACGCAAGGCTTGAGCCGCGGCCAGCGGCGCAAGAACCGATGGCAAGGGCGCCAGTCGGGGCATCCCCAGCGTCACCCGTCGGGTACCCGGCACGGCGGCGGCAACCGACTCGAACAGCTCCGCGGAGAAATGAAATGCGAGGCAGCGGTCGCCGCCGCTGTGCTGATGGCCGCACTCGAAGCATGCGCCCTCATTCCCGAGCAGCAGCGATCCCGGTGTCATGAGCGCAGAGCCTTGGGCGGTGCGGTATTGGAAGTTGCCGTCCGTCACCAGCGCAATGCTGTATGCGCTGTGTTGCTCCACATAGCGGGGATCGCGCGGGCCCGACGTACAGACCACGTCGCTCACGCGCCAACCGGTTCCGGATGCCAGCACTGTCGCCGAGAGCGGCATGGGCCAAGGATAGCAACTTTTCCCAAGCCGCTGAGGAGGGGAGCGCCTACGCTGATCCCGGCCCCTCCATCCCCTCGTCCACTACCGGAGACAGCCGATGATCGACCACGTTTCGATAGGAGTGCGCAATGTCGCTGCCAGCAAGCGCTTCTACGACGCCGTCCTGCAGCCACTCGGGTATCGCTGCATCAGCGATTCCCCCGAGTCCCTCGGTTATGGCGCCGAGTCGCCCGTGCTGTGGGTCAGCGCAACAGACCGGCCGGTACCGCCCGATACCCGCTCGGGCCTGCACTTCTGCTTCTCGGCTCCAAGCCGGAAATCGGTCGACGCGTTCCACAGCGGCGGCCTGGCCTCCGGCGGCCGCGACAACGGCCGACCCGGGCTCCGCCCCGATTACGGCGCCGGCTACTACGCCGCCTTCCTCACCGATCCCGACGGCTACCGCATCGAGGCATACTTCGCGGAGAAGGCATAGCTACGCCGCGCATCGGATGCGCTCATCCTGCGCCGGCCCGGGAGGGTCGATGCATCCCGGGGCGCGCCGCAGAGGCTGCGACGGATGGACCTCGATCGTCAGGATGGGATCGAAGGCGGCGTTCAGCTCGAAGGGACCATAGCCGCGAGGATTGCAGACGACACGCGAGCCCTGCTCGATGTAGTCGCAGGAGTCGTGGGTGTGCCCGTGAATCCACGCCGCGACCGGCGGACCCATGAGGTGCGACAGGTCGCTGGCAAAGCTCGGATTGAGAGTCGAGCCCCAGTACTTGGGGTGGATGCTGCGCGGATGCGGCAGGTGATGAGTCACCAGGATGGTCGGGCCGGGGAACTCCTCCGCCAGTCGCTCGCGGATCCAACATACCTGCTCCAGGTGCAGCGCACGCGCCTGCTCCGGGCGGAAAAGCCCGTCGGGATCGTGACGGATGACGCTGAAATCACTCATCCCGTACTTGGCGTCGCTCATGGCCCGGCCCAGAGACTGAGCATCGGCGCCATGCAGGGCGAAGTCGGTCCACAGCGTTGCGCCCAGAAAGCGCACGCCGCCGATGACCACTCCACGTCCATGCAGCACATCCACGCCGAAGCGGCGCCCCGCTTTGTGCAGCTCCGACAGCGTGTCCCGCAGCTCGCGGCCGTAGAACTCGTGGTTGCCGGGCACATAGAGGACCGGCATGAGGGGAAACCGCCTGCGTGCCCAGTCGATTCCGCGCGCGCCGGAATGAATGTCGCCGGCGAGAACGATGACGTCGGCCGCCGCATCGGGCGGATTCCAGTCCTGGAATTCCAGGTGCAGGTCGGAAAGAACGCGGATTTTCATTTCGGTCGCTCGAGCGTGTGCGGGTCGCTACATGAGAGCGCTGTAGGTTATAGGCCAAAGTGCTTGTGTCAACACTGCCCCGACTAATTTTCCGTCGGTCAAACATGCTCCATTATGCGTGCGCGTGGGCGTGCAGCATGAGCGTAGGGTTACACGTCAACAGCATCAAGCGGCATCCGACATAGGCGCTGCGGCAGGGAGCTCAGCACCTCGCACCGCCAAGGGGCACCTGCCTGAGTTTTGCCCCGCATTGGCTCGCCGTCGACTCGAGCGGGATGGCGGTGATTGCGGTTGCTGCCCTGAGCGCTCGAATCAGCGCCGCCGCCGGCTGCGATCGGCGCGATGGCACGGCGGTTGCACTACCTGCGGTGCATTGGCTCCGAGTGACAGGTCGAACCCCATGGATCAAGCGATAGGCACCCACAAAGTCGAGCAGCTCGTCATCGCGACGGTGGGCTTCTTCTGGTGCTTCCTCATGTGGTTCTCGACGGCCGCGTTCAGTCCGAGCATCGCAGCCCATTATCACCTCGGCATCGGGGCGCTCGGGTTGCTGGCGAGCTCGGCCATCTGGATGGCGCCCGTGGGACGAATGATCGCGGGATGGGCCGCCGATCGCTTCGGAGCGCCGCGCACTTTCGCTCTGGTCCTGGCGGTATGCGGCACGGTGTCGATCGCCTCCGCCTACACGACGAGCTACCAGGCTCTATTCATGGAGCGGGTCATCGTCGCGGCCGCGGGAGTCTCCTTCGTCATCGGCATCCAACACGTCGCGCAGTGGTTCGAGCCGCATGAGATCGGCACCGCCGAGGGGCTGTATGCCGGCACGGGCAACGCCGGCGCCGGTGTCGGCGCACTGCTCCTGCCGCGCCTCTTCGGCACCTCGTTCCAGTCCGCTTTCCTCTGGCTCGGTATCATCGCGCTCGCGATCTCGGCGTGGTACCTGCTGCGCGGACGCGCTGCCAGGTCCGCCGCCCGCGCGCGGACCGCCCGCCGCTCGAGCGACTGGAAGAGCGCGCTCTTCATCTGGAGCCGTTACATCGCTCTGGCGCTGATGCTCGCGTACGCGATGTCGTTCGGACTGGAGACCGCACTCAACGCCTGGCTGCCCGGCTACTTCGCGCGCGGCTTCCATGCCGAGATCCTGGCCCTGGGCTTCTCCGGCGTCGCCGGCCTGCAGATCGCCGCCGGCACCTTCGCCGCCGTGCAGTCCTTCAACGCTGCGCTGTTCCGCCCGTTTGCGGGCTACATGTCCGATCTCTTCCAGCGCCGCGGCTGGACCCCGCTGCCCCTCATCGCGAAGACGCTGCCGTACGCGCCTCGTCTGCACTGGCTCGGCCTCGCGCTCATCCTGATCACGCTTGCCATGGCCGGCCTCACCGCCGCCGGCCTCTCCGGCTCCCTGCACGCCTCGGTCGCGGTGTTGGTCGTCCTCGGGATATTCATCTCCTTCGGCACCGGCGGCACCTTCGCCCTCGTCCCCTTGCTCTTCCCCGACTGCCCCGGCCTCGCCGCCGGCTTCATCGGCGGTCTGTCAACCTGCGGCGGAATCCTCTACCCCCTCATCTTCGCCGCCCAATCCAACATTCACATCGGCTACCTCGGCATCGCCCTGACCCTCTTCATCCCCTTCGCGCTCTTCTACTTCTGGGCCGCCCGCCACGAGCGCCGCCCCGAAGAGCACGGCATCTTCTTCATCACGCAGGTCGCCGAGTGAGCCCATCATCCGGAGCCCCTCACATGCCCGCAACCGCTTCCACCCCGACGCAACGCGAGCCCTGGCTCAAGTACGGCGTCGCCATCCTCTGTCTCGAAATGCTCATCGCCATCACCGTCAGCGCCTACGCCCTCTACATGACCTTCCACGGTTTGCTCCGCTAAGAAGCGCCACCCGTGAAAGAGGAGCAGCGCTCGTAAAGGGCTCTGCCGGGGGCGTGCGGAGGCAGGGATGCCGTAGTCGAGCCTCCAGGGATCAGGCGAGCGGGCGTGAGCCCGCAAGCCCGGATTCACGGCGTCCCCCGGCAGAGCCCTTTACGAGCGCTGCTCCGGCGACCGACCGATCAAACGGCCTCTTCAGCCGCCCAGAAAATCCACGATCCGCCTCTGCTCATCCGTCATCTGCTCCCTCGGCGTGACCACCGCCGCCTTCAGCGCCCGCCGGCAAGGCCGCGACTCATCCTCCACATACTCCCCCACCACCCCCGCAATGACCCTCTGCACCTTGCCCAAACTCTCCTTGAACTGCCCCATGACCTGCTCCAGCGACACATGCTGCGAAGCATCATCCAGCCAGCAGTCATAGTCCGTCGCCACCGTGATGACGCAATACCCCACCTGCGCCTCCAGCGCCAGAAACGCCTCCGGCACGTTGGTCATGCCCACCAGGTCCGCCCCCGCCCCCCGCAGCCAGAAGCTCTCCGCCCGGGTCCCGAGCCGCGGTCCTTCCACGCAGGCGTAAGTCTTGTCGCGATGGATGGGCTGCCCGATCGAGTCCGCCACCCGGGCGATGAGCGCCGCCGTGTGGGCGCAGGTCGGGTGAGCCGTGGACACGTGCGCGACCAATCCCTTGCCGAAGAAGCTCGCCGCCCGCAGCCCCTTGGTGAAGTCCAGGTACTGCGACGGCAGCGCCAGATCGCCGGGACGGATCTCCTCTCTCAGGCTGCCCACGGCCGACACCCCGATGATCGTCCGCACTCCCGCGCTCTTCAGCGCCCAGATGTTCGCCCGGAAATTGATCTCGCCCGGAAGCAGGTCGTGACCCAAGCCATGCCGCGGTAGGAACGCGACCTGCCGGCCCGCCAGCCGGCCCAGCATGACCGGTCCGGAGGGCTGCCCGAACGGCGTGTCGATCTCGGTCGATCGGGTGATCTCCAGACCCTCCATCCGGTAGAGACCCGTGCCGCCGATGATGCCGATCATTGAGGGATCTCCGTTGCGCGGGCGCCCCGCGAGGCGGCAAGATGCCAGATACGCGCCCTTCGCGGTAGGCTAAAGGGTTAGCGTCCCAGCCAAACCCAGCGGCAGAGCCATCCAGTTTCATGAGTACCTCCGGCCTCGATATCGCCTTCGAGCGGCGTCTGTCCGCGCTGGTCAACAGCGGACAGCCCGAGATCCTCCAGGGCGGCCGCAAGGGCCTGGAGAAGGAATCGCTGCGCGTCACGCCCGAGGGGCGCCTGGCCCAGACGCCGCATCCCCGCGCGCTCGGCTCCGCCCTGACCAGCGAGCACATCACGACCGACTATTCCGAGGCGCTGATCGAGCTGGTCACCCCGACCTTCACCGCCACCTGGGAGCTGCTGCAGTACCTCCTGGATCTGCACCACTTCGTCTACCGGCACATGGGCAGCGAGCTCCTGTGGGCGACCAGCATGCCGGGGTCGATCTCCCGCGACGAGGACATCCCGATCGCGCAGTACGGCCGCTCGCACATCGGCCGGATGAAGACCGTGTACCGCCGGGGGCTCGGGCTGCGCTACGGCCGGATGATGCAGGCGATCTCCGGGGTTCATTTCAACTACTCCTTCCCCTTGCCCTTCTGGGGCGCCTACGCCGACCTCCTGAAGTCGCGCGAGCGCGATGCCGCCTTCGTCTCGGCGCGCTATTTCGATCTGCTGCGCAATTACCGGCGGCACGGCTGGCTGGTGTTGTATCTCTTCGGGGTATCGCCGGTCGTCTGCAAGTCGTTCCTGAAGGGCCACGACCACGGCCTGCTCGATCTCACCGCCGACACCGCCTACGAGCCCCATGGCACCAGCCTGAGGATGAGCGACATCGGCTACCGCAACCGCAATCAGGCGGATGTCGCCGTCTCCGTCAACAGCCTCGACGAGTACATCCGCGATCTGAGTCATGCCATTACGACGCCATACCCGCCGTACGCGGCGCTCGGCGTCGAGGTGGACGGCGAGTACCGGCAGCTCAACGCCAACATCCTGCAGATCGAGAACGAGTACTACAGCTTCATCCGTCCGAAGCGTGTCGCGCGCTCAGGAGAGCGGCCGACGAAGGCACTGCGGCGTGCCGGCGTCGAATACGTGGAGGTGCGCGCGCTCGATGTCAGCGCCTTCGACCCCGTGGGCGTGAATCAGAACAAGCTCCGATTCCTGGAGGCGTTCCTCGCCCTGTGCCTGCTGAAGGAAAGCCCGCTGATCGACGCCGACGAGCAGAGCGCGCTCGACCGCAACCATCTCACCGTCGCCCGCCGCGGCCGGGAGCCGGGGCTGACGCTCTGGCGGGACGGGCGCGACGTGCCGCTGCGCGACTGGGCGCGGGAGCTGATCGACTCGCTCGCCGGTATCTGCGAGATCCTCGACCGCGGCGATGCCTCGCGGCCGTATTCGGCGGCGCTGGCCGACCAGGCGGCCAAGGTGGATGACGTGCGGCTCACGCCCTCGGCGCGGATGATGGAGGAGCTCACCGACACCGGCGAGCCCTTCTTCGACCTGGCCCTGCGCATGTCGGCAACCCACAAGGGCTACTTCCTCGACCTCTATCCGCCGAACGCGGCGCGGCTGCAGGAATTCGCGCGCGAGGCCGAGGAGTCGCTCGCCCGCCAGCGGGCCATCGAGGCCGCCGACCGGGGCACCTTCGCCGAATTCCTGGCGCGGTACTTCGGCGATTGAGGGCGGCGGGCAAACTCTACCGAAATAGGCATTGCGGCCCGGCCTCCCTCTGACGGATTCTTCCTCCATGAACGCACTCTCGGTCCGCGCACTGGCGAAGACGTACAAGAACGGCGTGCAGGCGCTCAAGGGGATCGACCTCGACGTCGAGCAGGGCGATTTCTTCGCCCTGCTGGGGCCGAACGGCGCCGGCAAGACCACCCTGATCGGCATCGTCACCTCGCTCGTCACCAAGACCGGCGGCGAGGCCGCGGTCTTCGGCCACGACATCGACCGCGAGCTCGAGGCCGCCAAGGCCTGCATCGGCGTCGTGCCGCAGGAGCTCAACTTCAACATGTTCGAGTCCCCCGAGACCATCGTGGTCAACCAGGCGGGCTTCTACGGCATTCCGCGCCCCGAGGCGCGCCGCCGGGCGGAGCGCTACCTCAAGCAGCTGCAGCTCTGGGAGAAGCGGGACAAGGCATCGCGCGGCCTCTCCGGCGGCATGAAGCGGCGGCTGATGATCGCCCGGGCGCTGATGCACGAGCCGCGGCTCCTCATCCTCGATGAGCCCACCGCCGGCGTCGACATCGAGATCCGCCGCTCGATGTGGGACTTCCTGCGGGAGATCAACCGGCGCGGCACGACCATCATCCTGACGACGCACTATCTCGAAGAGGCGGAAAACCTCTGCCGCAACATTGCGATCATCGACGGCGGGCGCATCGTCGAGCGGGACCGCATGAGCAGTCTGCTGCGGCGTCTTCATACCGAGACCTTCGTGCTCAACGTCAGCGCGCCGCTCGCCCAGGCTCCGCGGCTGGAAGGCTATCCCGTGCGGCTCACCGACGATCACACCCTGGAGATCGAGGTCTCCAAGGAGCAGAACCTCAACGATCTCTTCGCGCGCCTGTCGCAGCTCGGCGTCGAGGTGGTCAGCATGCGCAACAAGGTCAATCGCCTGGAGGAGATATTCATGCGCCTGGTCGACAAGGCGGCCGCCGCTTGACCACGCTGGCCGAAAGCGCCGCCGCGCCGCCGCTGCATCTCGGCCTGGTCCGCTGGATCGGCTTCAGGACCATCGTCCTGCGCGAGTACCAGCGGATCATCCGCATCTGGACTCAGACCATCCTGCCGTCGGCGGTGACGCAGGCGCTCTACTTCGCGATCTTCGGCGGCCTGCTCGGCAGCCGCGTGGGCCCGATGGGCGGCTTCGGCTACATGGAGTACATCGCCCCCGGCCTGATCATGATGTCCGTCAACATCAACTCCTACTCCAACGTCGTCTCCTCCTTTTACGGCGCGAAGTGGGGCAAGCACCTGGAGGAGCTCCTGGTCTCGCCGCTGCCCAGCTGGCTCATCGTGTCGGGCTACGTGGCGGGCGGGCTCGTGCGCGGGCTGCTCGTCGGCCTGGCGGTGACCGGCGTATCGCTCCTTTTCACGCATCTGCACGTGCACCATCCGCTCGTGATCGTGGGCGCGGTGATCCTCACCTCGACCACCTTCGCCCTGGGCGGCTTCCTCAATGCGCTGTTCGCCAAAAATTTCGACCAGGTCAACATCATCCCGACCTTCGTGCTGACGCCGCTCAACTATTTCGGCGGCGTCTTCTATTCGGTGGCGCTGCTGCCGCACTGGGCGCAGACGATCTCCTACTTCAACCCCATCCTCTACATGATCAACGCCTTCCGCTACGGGTTTCTCGGCGTGTCCGACGTCGACGTCGGCGCCGCGTTCGCCATCATGGGCGGCGCCGTGGTGGCGCTCTTCACCGCCGCCATCGTGCTGATGGAGCGGGGCGCGGGAATCCGGGAGTGAGGCCGCGGGTCGCGTTGGTGAGCGCGCGCGCCGCGCGCGGCCGCGATGATGATCTGCCGCCGCTGCTGGCCGCGCTCGCCGACGCGGGCGTCGATGCGGCGGTCGTCGACTGGGACGACCGCCAGGCCGACTGGGCGGCTTTCCAGCTGGCGCTGCTGCGCTCCACGTGGGATTACACCGACCGGCTGGCGGAGTTTCTGGCCTGGGCCGATCGGGCCGCGAGCCTGACGCGCCTGGTGAATCCTCCGTCCGTGATCCGCTGGAACACCGACAAGCATTATCTGCGCGAGCTCGCCCGAGCCGGCGTGCCCACCGTGCCGACACGGTTCGTCGAGCCGGGAGAGCCCGCGGTGCGCGCGCTCGATGACTTCCTGCGGCAGGAGAGCGCAGCCGAGTGGGTCGTGAAGCCCGCGGTCGGCGCGGGCTCCCGCGATGCGGCGCGTTACGCGCGCGGCGAGGAGCGGGCGGCAATCGAGCACATCGAGCGGCTGCTCCCCGCCGGCCGCAGCGTGTTGCTGCAGCCGTATCTGGAGCAGGTGGACCGGCACGGCGAGACCGCGCTCATCCATTTCGGCGGCCGCTTCAGTCACGCGATCCGCAAAGGGCCGCTGCTGCGGCGGGGCGCGGTCCCGATCGATGCGCAGGCGCTGTTTGCGCAGGAGCACATCACGCCGCGCACGCCCGCCGCCGAGGAGCTGCGGATCGGCGATCGCGTGCTCGCGGCGTTGCCGTTCGCGACGCCTCTCTATGCGCGCATCGACCTGATCCAGTCCGCGGACGGCGCGCCCTGCCTGCTCGAGCTCGAGCTCACGGAGCCGTCGCTCTTCTTCGCGCAGGCCCCTGGCGCGGCGCGGCGGCTCGCGGACCAGTTGCGCGGCGAGCTGCCGTCGCCGCCGGGCTGATGCCGGCCGCATGGGCGACGCGTAGCGCTCGCTCACGGCGCCGGCAAATTCCGTTGCACGCTGCGCACAGCGCATGTCAGACTCGTCCTCCATGGCGCAGAAGCGGGCGTTGATCGTCGACGACTCGAGATCGGCGCGTGTTTTCCTCGCGCGCATCCTCGAGAATCACGGCATCGAGGTCGACAGCGTCGAGAGCGCGGAGGCCGCGATCGGCTATCTGGCGAGCCGGCGCCCCGATGTCGTCTTCATGGACCACATGATGCCGGGCATGGACGGCTTCCAGGCAGTACGGGCCATCAAGAACGACCCGCGCACCGCCACCATTCCCATCATGATGTACACGTCCCAGGAAGGGGAGGTGTACCTGGGCCAGGCGCGAGCCCTCGGCGCCGTCGGCGTGATGCCGAAGCAGATCAAGCCCGCGGACGTCTCGAAGGTGCTCTACCAGCTGCACCTGATTGCCGACCGCCGCACGGCCGAGCAGACGACCTTCAAGCCGCTGGAGGCGGTGATGCCGTCCGCCGGCGGGCACGACGCAGCCAGGCAGGCCGCGGCTGCTGCGGCACACGCGCAACCCCTGCGGCAGGCTCACACCCAGGTTGAGATCTCGCCGGCCTCCGGGGGTGGGGCGCCGGAGCCGGAGCCGCTGCGCCGGTGGCTGCAGACCAGTCTCGATGCTCAGGCGGAGCGGATCACGGCCGAAGTCCGTGGACTGCTGGCGGCGCAGCCCGGCGCGCGCGCGCTGCCATGGCTCGCCGGCCTGGCGGCGGCGGCCTGCGCCGCGGCCATCATCGCCGCGGGCTTCTCGTGGGGCGATCACGCCCGGCTGCAGGCGGCTCGAGCGCAGCTCGCGCTGCTGCAGCAAGCCCTCGCCGCAAGGCCTGGTCCCGCGCCCGCCCCCGCCGTTGCCCCGAGCTCGGGGCCCGCGGATGGCGCCGCGGCGCAGAGCGTCCAGTCGCCGCCGCCACCGCAGCCGGTCGTGCTCGCGGTGCCTTACGGAGCCGATGCCCTCGGCGGCTCGAGGCTCGAGGTGATCCGGCAGCTGCTCAACCGCCTGGTGGCCGATCACGTCAGTGGGGTGGTGCAGATCCGCAGCTTCGCCGGCCGGTTCTGCCTCAAGGGCGATTCGGTCAATGGCTACGGTCCAGCCCCAGCGGCGACGCCGTTTGCCCAGTGCGACGTCGTCGGCAACCCCGCCGCCGACGCGCTGCCGCCGGCACAGCGCATGCCGCTGGCGCTCGCCAACCTGATCGCCGGGATCCGCGACTCGACCCACGGGACGCTGGACGTCGAGACCTCCGTAGGCGATCCTGCGCTCCTCAGAACACCCTACCCTCCGGTAACCGAGGAGCTGACGGCAGGCGAATGGAACCGAGCCGGCAAGGCCAACAATCGGGTCGAGATTCTCGTGCGCTGATCGACGGCGCCGACTATCTGGACGAGGATTTCCGTCCTCCGTCGTGGCTTCGCAACCGCCATCTGCAGTCCATGCTGGCCAGCACGGCGGCCAGGCGCGCACCCATTGCGCGCCGCGCCGCGCCGCTCATCGCGGCGCAACGGGAAATGCTCCTCGACTGCGGCGGCGGCGTCCGCCTGCAATGCTTCCACTCCTCGCCCCAGCGCGCTCGCGGCGCGCCGGTGGTGTTGCTCCATGGCTGGGAGGGAAGCGCCGAGTCGCTGTACGTGCTCTCGCTCGGCCAGCAGCTCTTCGAGCGCGGCTTCGACGTCCTGCGGCTCAACCTGCGCGATCACGGCGACACGCACCATCTCAACCGGGGGCTGTTCCACTCCTGCCTGTTGCCGGAGGTGGTCGGCGCCACGCGCGCGCTGCAGGCGGCCGTCGGCGGCCAGCGGCTGCGGCTCGTGGGATTCTCGCTGGGCGGCAACTTCATGCTGCGGGTGGGCGCGCAGGCCCCTGCGGTCGGCCTCGACCTCGCGAGAATCATCGCCGTCTCGCCCGTGCTCGACCCGGGCGATACGCTGCGCGCGCTGGAAAGCGGCTTCGCCGGCTACCCGCTCTACTTCGTGCGCAAGTGGTGGCGCTCGCTGCTGAAGAAGCAGGCGGCGTGGCCGGTTCATTATGATTTCGCGGAGCTGCGCCGCCTGCGCGATCTGCGGCGGCTGACCGCGGAGCTCATCCGCCGCTTCACGGATTTCGGCAGCCTGGAGGAGTACCTCGACGGCTACTCGATCACCGGCCAGCGGCTGGCCGGACTCGAGGCGCCGACCACCCTGATCACCTCGCTCGATGACCCCATCATTCCCGCCGGCGGGCTCGCGCGCCTGGCTCGCCCGCCGTCGCTGCGCGTCGTGGTGACGCGCTTCGGCGGGCACTGCGGATTTCTCGACCGGCTCACCGGCCCCACCTGGGTGGAGCGGCGCATTCTCGCGGAGCTGGATGTCGGGGACGAGCCGGTGAGTCTCGACCCGGTGCTCACCGGCGCCTAGGAGTGGGCCCGGCCGTGGCCGTGGTGACGCTTCTCGTCGAAGTGCACGACCGGCTGTCCGCCCGTCACTGTCATATCGCCGTCCACCACGGCGCCGCGCGCGATCGCGACAGCGTGCGCCACGATGTCCGCGTGGATCACGGCGGACGCGCCGATCTCCAGCTTGCCCTCGACGACCAGGCGCCCCGTGAAGCGGCCGGCAATGATCGCCGCCGACGCGTGTACTTCACCTTCCCAGTGCGCTTCGGCGGTGAGGCTCAGCGCGCCGCCCACGTGGCCGTCGCCGCGGATGCTGCCGCAGAGGAGCAGCGGCCCTTCGGTCTCGACATCTCCGGTGAGCCGGCAGCCCGCCGCGACGAAGGTCGGCGAGCCTCCAATCCGGTCCAGCAGTCTGCGCTTGGGCGATTCGGTCATGGCCGGCCATGATAGGGGGAGCGCCAGCGCCGCGGTCGAGGAGATTGCCGGACCGTGCGGCAGGTCCGATTGCGGGCCCTGCCGCTTCCGGTCCGCAGCCCGTCACAACCTGACCATTAGCGTCACCTGGAGCGGGTCACCGGCAGCCCCGTAACATGCTGATTCTGCTGCATTTCACCGGCTGGCACGGTGTTTGCTCCAACTTGCGCGGGCGCCGCACTCTGCAAGGCGGCGCCCAAGGAAACTGCGAACAACTTCCCCGGTGTTCGCTGCATTTAGGCGCCGCGACGCGTCTTCCCCCGCGCGCGGCGCACTCTTTTCAACCCCTCGAGTCAACATCCGACAGCATGGCGGACACCGCAGCCGTGGACTCGGCCTGAGCCTGTTGAGATTGGCCAGCGGCTCGATTTCCCAGGCAAAATGAACGTCATGACCCTACCAGAGCCCGTGCGGGCCGCGACACTCGCCAACGGAATGCGCGTCATCGTCTGGCCGGTGCGCAACATTCCGAACGTCGCGCTCTACAACTGGGTGCGCGCCGGCAGCCGCAACGAGGTCCCGGGGGCCACCGGCCTGGCCCACTTCTTCGAGCACATGATGTTCAACGGCACGAGCCGCCGTCCGCCCGGAGAGTTCGACCGGCTGATGGAGGCCGAGGGGGGCGCCAACAACGCCTTCACCAGCGACGACGTTACGGTGTATCAGGACTGGTTCCCGTCGGGCGGCCTCGAGCTCGTGCTCGATCTGGAATCCGACCGGGCGGCGCATCTCGCCTTCACGCCCGAGGTGATCGAGAGCGAGCGCGGCGTGGTGGCTTCCGAGCGGCGGCTGCGCGTCGAGGACAACAGCCACGGCCTGCTCGCGGAGCAGGTACAGGCGGCCGCGTTCGTCGCCCATCCCTACCGCTTCCCGACCATAGGCTGGCCGGCCGACATCCAGTCCTGGCGTCTCGAGGATCTGCAGGCGTTCTACCGCACCTACTACGCTCCCAACAATCTCACCCTGGCGCTGGCGGGGGACGTGGATCCGGAGCGGGCCATTGCGCTCGCGCGGCGCTTCTTCGAGCCCATTCCGGCGCAGGCGCCGCCGCCGCCGGTGCGCGCGGTGGAGCCCGAGCAGCTCTGCGAGCGCCGCGTGCTGATCCGGCGCAAGGCGCAGACGCCGCTCCTCGAATGCGCCTACAAGGCGCCGCGCGCGGCCGACCCGCGGGCGCCGGCGGTCAGCCTCCTGCTCTCGACGCTGGTGGAGGGCGATGCCTCGCGGCTGCACCGCGCGCTCGTCGAGGACCGGCAGCTCGCGGTCGAGGTGGGCGGGCATTGGCAGGAGGGCTTCGATCCCGGGCTGCTGTGGCTATCACTGACGCTGCCGGAAGGCGGCGATCCCGAGGAGGCGCGCGCGGCGCTCGACCTGGAGCTTGCGGCGGTCGCCGCGGACGGTGTCACCGAGGCGGAGCTCGAGCGGGCGCGCAACCTTGCCACGGTGGGACTGTGGAAGAAGCTCGCCACCATCGACGGCAAGGCGCAGCTGCTCGGAGAATACGAGGTGTTTCACGGCGACTGGTCGCAGCTGTTCGCGGCTCCCGCGCGGATCGCGGCAGTGACGACGGAGGAGCTGCGCGCCGTCGCGCAGGAGATCCTCGATGAGCGGCGGCGCACGCTCGGAGTGTTGGTGCCGGACACCTCGGCTGCGGGCGCTCGCCCATGACCGTGCGGGTGCCGGAGCACGAGCGACTCTCGCTGGGCAACGGCGTCGCCCTGATCCTGGTGCCGCGCCGCGATGTTCCGCTGGTCACGTTCACGGCCCTGCTGCGCGGCGGCGGGCTCGGCGATCCTGCCTCCAGGCCCGGCGTCGCCTCCCTGGTCGCGGGCCTCCTGGAGAAAGGCGCCGGCGAGCGCAATGCCTACGCCTTCGCCGATGTGGTCGAAGGAGTCGGCGGCAGTTTCAGCGCCGGCGCCGGTCCCGAGGCGATCACCGTGCGCGGGCAGTTCCTCGCGCGCGACCAGGAGCTGATGCTGGAGCTGCTGGCGGACGCGCTGCTGCGGCCCTTGCTGGAGGCGGGCGAGCTCGAGGACCTGGCGGCGCGGCACATCGAGCTCATCAAGGCGGCCAAGGACTCCGATCCGGCGGAGCTCATCGGCACCTACGGCCGCGCATTCCTCTTCGGGAATCACCCCTACGGGCGGCCGGTGTTCGGCAGCGAGGCCTCCCTGGCCGCCATCGGCCGCGAGGACGTGCAGCGCTACTACGAGGGGCAATTCGGCGCCGAGCGGCTGATCCTCGTGCTGGCGGGCGACATCGATGCCGACCGGCTCGCCCGCATGGCCGCCGACAGCTTCTCCCGCTGGCCCCGCACGCCCGCGCCGCCGGCGCCGCCGCCGCGGGCCGGCGCCGTGGCCG
>JASHVV010000329.1 GCA_030044385.1 Gammaproteobacteria bacterium | reverse complement strand
GGACGAAGTTTGAAAGCGGCACCGGCTGGCCGAGCTTCTTCCAGCCGATCACCGGGGCCGTGGCCACGCGCGAGGACCACGCCCACCTGATGAAGCGGACGGAGGTCCACTGCGCGCACTGCGGCGGCCACCTCGGCCACGTCTTCCCCGACGGCCCCAAGCCCACCGGCCTGCGCTACTGCATGAACGGCGCCGCCCTCAAGTTCGAACCCAAGTAGGAAGGCAACAGCGACTCAGGCACAGGGACGTGCCCGGCCGCCGCAGGTGGCCGAATCTCGGGCAAAAACCACGCTTTTTGCCCGAGATGGCGCTGGGCGGGGCAGGAGCCCCGATCCAGCGCTTTTCACTAGGCCGCGATGGCCAGCGGTTGCGGCCGGGCGATGGCGTAGCCCTGCACGAAGTCGACGCCCATGCGCCGCGCCGCCTCGAGAGCGGCGCTGTCCTCGACCTGCTCGGCGATCACCCTGAAGTTGAGCGTGCGCGCCAGTTCGATCATCGCGGTGACCATCGCCTGATTGACGGAGTCCCGCGCCAGGTTGCGGATGAAGGAGCCGTCGATCTTGAGGTAATCCATCGGCAGGCTCTTGAGGTTGGAGAAGGATCCCACTCCGGAGCCGAAGTCATCCAGCGCGAACTGACAGCCCATGCCGTGCAGCACGCCGACGAAGCGGCGGGCGTGATCGAGGTTGGCGACCACCGCCGTCTCGCCGATCTCGAAGCACACCTGTGACGGAGTCACCCCCGTACTGTCGAGGCACTCGACCACGAACTCGAGGAATTGAGAGTCCGCGAGCGTCTGGCCCGAGACGTTGATGGCAACACAACGGTCGCTCGGCACCGGAATCGCTCCCCGCCCGAGCGCCGCGAGCGTCGTCTGCACGACCCAACGGTCGACCAGGCCCATCAGCCGATACCGCTCGGCCGCCCGCACGAATTCGGCGGGCGACACCTGGTGACCGTCCTCGTCCTGCATCCGCACCAGCACTTCCATCGCCGGCCCGCCGCCGTCGGAGCCGTGGGCGGGCACGATCGGCTGATAGAAGAGCTGGAAGCGGCTCTCCTTGAGCGCGCTCTGCAGCTTCTGCAGCCACTGGATCTCGCCCGTGTGGCGCGCCAGCGCCTCATCCCGCGCCGAGTACACCGCCACCCTGCCGGAGCCCTGCTTCTTGGCGACATAGCAGGCGGAGTCGGCGGCGGTGAGCAGCTCCTCGAGAGTGCCGCTCTCGCGTGAGATCTCCAACAGGCCCACCGACACTCCGATGTTGAATATCCGGTCGCGCCACACGAAGCGATGATCGCCTACCGAGCGGCAGACGTCGTCGGCGATCTGGCGCGCCTTCTCGAGCGGACAGCCGACGAGCAGCATGCCGAACTCGTCGCCTCCCAGGCGCCCGACCGTGTCGCTGTCACGCACCGCATCACGCAGCAGCTTCGCGACCTCGCGCAGCATGCTGTCGCCGGCAAGATGGCCGCTCGTGTCGTTGACCACCTTGAAACGGTCGAGATCGAGATAGCACAGCACGTGCTGGCCATCCCCGCGGTGGCCGCTCTCGATCGCTTCCTCCAGCCGCCGCTCGAACTCGCGCCGGTTGACGAGGCCCGTCAGGGCATCGTGAGCCGCCTGATAGGACATCTGGCGGGCGAGGCCGCGCTGCTCGGAGACATCGTGCAGCAGAACCACCGCGCCGACCTGCTCGCCGCCCGCATCGCGCATGGGCGTCGCCGACAGCTCGATCGAGCGCTCGCCGGCATCGGCGCGGGATACCAGCAGCGCGCGGCGGCCGAGCGTCACCGCCACGCCGCTCGCGAGCGCCTGGCGCACCGGGTCCGACAACAGGCGCCGGTCGCTCTCATCGACCAGCCCGACGATCTCCTCCAGGGTGCTGCCGATCGCCTGGGCCGCAGTCGTCGCGGCAAGTTGCTCCGCCGCCGGATTGATATAGGTGATGCGGCCGTCGACGTCAGTGGCGATCACCGCCTCGGCAAGCGAGTTCAGGGCCAGCAGATACGTCGTGGACTCCCCCTCCGTCCTCACCCGCAGCGCCTCGACGGTCTGCGTGGGGAGAATCTCCACGCCCGTGACGAGCAAAGCGCTGCCGCCGTCATAGTCGACCCTTGCGGAGGTGATCTCGAGCCGGGTCACCTGGCCCTCGCGGCCGAGGACTTCGACTTCGTAACGCTCCGCGGCCGGCTCGCCGGCCAGGCGCCGGCGAATGTTCTCGTGCACCAGCTCGGCATACTCGGGCGCCACGAGGTCGCCCAGCCGACGCCCCGCCAGGTCGACGCGGTCCGCGCCGACCAGAGCGGCGAACTGCCGGTTGGCGTACAGAATGACCTCGCGATGCACCAGCACCGCCTCGTGGATGCGCTCGCCGAGCTCGGCGAAGAGCTTCGGCGTCACCCGGCCGCCGTCGCGATCGGCAGCGGCGCGCGTCAGCAGGTGGTTGATGGCCGTGACCAGGATCGACAGCTGCGGCTTGCGGCTGCCGGATTCGACTCGGCCCGCGAGCGAGCCGCCGATGGCGATGCGCTGCAGCTGCTGCGACAGCCGGTCGATATCCCGCAGCTCGCGGCGCTGGGCGGCGTACAGCCAAAGGAGAACGGCGGCGGCGAGGGCCAGCAGGATGCAGAGCAGCGCAACCGCGGACATTTACGGATTACCACCGGCCGGAGGTGGACTCCAGACCTCTCGAGCGCTTCGATTGCAGGCCATGGACGTGACGTCTGGGGAGCGGTCCGGGATTGCTTTCATTATTCTCGTGCCCGGCGGGGTACGGACCATGGAAGCATAACGTAGGTGTCCGGGGTCCCGTCGGCGTTTCACCATATCTCATCGCAAAGCGGCTTGGCAGAAACCCCGAAAACCCGTAACTTCACGGGCCCCAGCCCCCCCCGGAACGCAATAAGTCCAATCGGAGCGCCGACCCAGATGTCCACCGTCCAGGCACGCGAGCAGATGATCGAGCAGCAGGTACGCGCGTGGGATGTGCTCGATGCGCGGGTGCTCGACATACTGCGCCGGGTGCCGCGTGAGGCATTCGTGTCGCCGCAGCATCGCTTTCTGGCTTTCGCGGACGCGGAGATTCCGCTGCCCTGCGGCCAGCACATGCTGCGGCCGAGCGTCGTCGGCAGGCTCCTGCAGGCCCTCGCTCTCACGGGAGGGGAACGGGTGCTCGAGGTCGGCGCCGGCTCGGGATTCGTCACGGCGTGTCTGCGGGCGGGCGGTGCATCCGTCCGCTCGCTCGAGATCTTCCCCGAGCTCGCGGAGCTCGCGCGGGGCAACATCGCCTCCCTTGGCCAGAGGGACGTGGAGATCGTCACGCAGGATGCAGCTCGGGTCGATTCCGACGTCCGTTACGACGCGATTGCCGTCACCGCGTCGCTTCCGGTCCCCGACGAGCGTTTCCAGCGCCAGCTCGCGATCGGCGGCCGGCTCTTCGTCGTGGTGGGGGCGCCTCCGGTGATGGAGGCACGGCTCATTCGCCGGATCACGGAGGACGCGTGGGGCACGGAGAGCCTGTTCGAGACCGTCATCGACCCGCTCATCCATGCAACTCGACCGCAGGGTTTTGTGTTCTAGGAGCCTCTTCCACTGGAGCGTACTGGGATCATGCACCGCGCCGTACGGACTTCGAGGCTTGGCCTCCTCTTGGCCCTTTTCTCCGCCGCTTTCGCCATCGGACACCCGGCCGCCGCCACGGCCGCCGACTTTGCGCAGGTCTACCAGGACGCCCTGGCCAACGACCCGACCTACCAGCAGGCCTACGCGACCTACATGGCGGCGCGCGAGGCGCGGCCGGAGGCCTGGGCGAATCTGCTGCCGCAGCTCTCCGGCACGGCGGGCAAGACCTGGGACCATAACGCCGGACAGTCGACCCAGCTGGAGTCGGTCTCGGCGACGCAGGTTGCCCCGATCCCCTACTACGCCAGCTCGAGCTCGGTGGCGAATGCCTGGAGCCTGAATCTCTCCGAAGATCTCTTCTCCTGGACCGACTGGATGAATCTCAAGGCGGCCGACAGCCAGGTCGCCGAGGCGCAGGCCACCTACCAGGCCGCCGCCCAGGACCTGGTCCTGAGGGTCGCCACGGCCTACTTCAACGTGCTCTCCGCCCTCGATACGCTGCAGGCGCAGGAGTCCTCTCTCCAGGCATACGACCTGCAGCTCCAGCAGGCCGACAAGCGCTATCAGGTAGGGTTGATCGCCATTACCGACGTCGAGCAGGCACGCGCGGCCCGCGATGCGGCCGCCGCCGACGTCATCGCCGACAAGCAATCCCTCGCGACCGCCGAAGATCAGCTCCAGGTGATCACCGGACGGCAATACCCGACGCTGTCGGAGCCAGGTCCGAACATGCCGCTCGTTACGCCGACGCCGGCCGATCAGAATCAGTGGGTACAGACCTCGCTGCAACAGAATCTGACGCTCATCGCGAGCCGCCTGGCCGCCGACGCGGCCCGGGAGAACGTGCGCGCCGCCTTCGGCGGCCATCTCCCCTCGATCAGCCTGGTCGCCAGCCGATCGTTCAACGGCTCGAGCGCCGATGAGTCGATCGTCGGCATCGGAACATTCAACGGGCTGCCGTCCTGGACGAACGACCGGCAGATCGGGCTGGAGGTCAGCGTCCCGATCTTCAGCGGCGGCGGCACCGAAGCGCGCGTGCATCAGGCGCAATACCAGTGGATTGCCGCCAAGGATGCGGTCCAAGAGTCGGCTCGCACGACCGA